>JBEKXP010000121.1:0-6660 GCA_049511815.1 Dehalococcoidia bacterium | reverse complement strand
AACGTCGCGCAGATCATGGCGATAACGCAGCAGGGGCTGGAGCAGCGCATCGAAGGGCTGGACCAGCGGCTGTCGGCGGGGCTGAGCAGCGTGCAGCAGACGATGAACACGTCGTTTACGTCGACGGCGGAGACGATGCGGAACGTGGGGCAGCAGCTCGGGAAGCTGGACGCGTCGAGTCAGCAGATGCTGGAGGTCGGGAAGAACATCGGGCAGTTGCAGGACGTCCTCAAGCCGCCAAAGATGCGCGGCGGCTTCGGCGAGCTGCTGCTGGAGAACCTGCTTCGGCAGATCCTGCCGTCGGAGAACTACGACTTCCAGTACCGCTTCCGCAACGGCGAGATTGTGGACGCGGTGATCCGGCTGGGGAACGGGCTGGTGCCCATCGACTCGAAGTTCCCGATGGAGAGCTTCAACCGCGTGGCAGCGGCGGAGACGGATGAGGAGCGAGCGTCGCTGCGGCGCGGGTTCATGCGGGACGTACGGAGCCACGTCGACGCGGTCGCGAAGTACATCATGCCGGACGAGGGGACGTTCGAGTTCGCGCTGATGTACATTCCGGCGGAGGGCGTGTACTACGAGACGTTTTCGCGCGACGACGGGGCGTCGGAAGGCGACGGGCCGTGCGCGTACGCGCTGGGGCGTCGGGTGATACCGGTGTCGCCGAACAGCTTCTACGGCTATTTGCAGGCGATTGTGCTGGGGCTGAAGGGGCTGCGGGTTGAGGAGCGCGCGCGGGAGATCATCGACCACCTGGGGCGGCTGAACACCGAGTACGGCCGCTTCCGCGAGGAGTTCGGAGTGCTGGGAACGCACATCGGGCACGCGAAGTCGAAGTACGACGAACTGGACAAGCGGGTCGGACGGCTGGGCGACCGGCTGCTGGCGCCGCTGCAGTCGGAGTGGGAGCAGTTGCCGGAGCAGTCGCAGTTCGACGCGTGAGGCGCGGGCGCCTGCATCCCCGTAGCCGAGACTTTCCAGTCTCGGCGTTCAATGGTTTCACATGAATCAGTCCCATCGACACTCCGCTGACAACGACTGCTATCATGTCACGACGAAGACGAAGCACAACAAGCCCCTCTTTCAAGACGCCGCAAATGCCGCCGTTGTGATGGACGCGCTCAAGTTCGTCCGGACGGACCGCGCCTATCTTCTGGGATACGTTCTGATGCCCGACCACCTACACGCCATTCTCGTGCCCAGGAATGGTCGTACGATTTCAAGCTTGATGCGGACAGTCAAGGGGTACGCGTCGCGCGTCATCAACGCTCGACGAGGGGGCAGCGGCTCGCTTTGGCAGCCAAGCTTTCACGACCGCTTGATCCGAAGCGAGCGTCAGTTGCACGATACGCTAGAGTACATGCATTGGAATCCGGTGAGAGCGAGGCTGGCAGGGTCGCCGGAGGAGTATCCTTATTCGTCGGCCTGTCCGGAAAGGGAGACAAATCTGGGAATATGCCTCTTCGACGAACCGGTCGGACGCCGAGACTGGAAAGTCTCGGCTACGTGAAATCTGGGCTGCAGGATTGCTGGGACAGAGTCAATGGAGGTCAAGATGGCAGAGAACGATTGGGTCAAGGAGTTCCCGGCGCCGGTGGTCGCCGCGGACCTGGATGCGAAGATCGTCGAGATGAACGCGAAGGCGGAGGAGTGGTTCGCGAACCGCGGCGGACGCGATTTGCTGGGCAAAAGCCTGTTCGAGGTGCACCAAGAGCCGTCGCAGGGTAAGATCAAGGAACTGCTGAAGACGAAGGAGACGAACGTCTACACGATCGAGAGGGATGGTGTGAGGACGCTGGTCTATCAGTCGCCGTGGTATCGGGACGGGGCGCTTGCCGGGCTGGTGGAGCTGCTGCTGGCGGTCCCGCCCGAGATTCCGCACCATGTGCGCGCGCCGCGGGATTGACGGCTTCATCGGTTCGAATACTGCCGGCGGCGGCGTCAGCGGCGGAGCTGACGGCCGTCGGGCTAGCGAGGGAAAGAACAAGTGGCTGTAAAAACGATGGTCCGCGTATGTCTCGTTATGTTGCCCGCGCTGGCACTAGTGTCCGCGGCGTGCGGGTCGGGGAAGTCGACGCCTTCGACGACGCCGACGCCTGCCCCACCAACCGCGGCGGCAAGCGCGACGACTTCGCCCGCGTCGCCGGCGTCAACGGCGCCGGCCGGGACGACGACCCCGTCCCCCCCAACCGCGGCTGTGACTGTAACGCCCTACCCGCTCCTGACGTCAGACCAGCAACAGCAAATGGTGAGCATCGTGTCGAACGATGCGAGGGTGCAAGCTCTCATCAGCGGCCTCACGACCACCAGCTCGAAGCTAGCAGCGTGGCCCAATAGCCAGGGAACGGTGATCGGCGGGGTAATGATACTCTCGCTGGTTCAACCTGCGACGCTAGCGCACGAGTGGCGGAGCGTCAGTTGGGCCGACAGCTCGAGGACGACTTACGTCGTCACTGTCTATACGGCGAAGCTTTCGAACATCACAACCATCGACATCTGGGTTGATCTACAGAAGGGCGTGGTAGTCGGCTGGTCGCCCAACAGCGACGCGACAATCGTGACGCCGCCGACGATTGTGGCGACGGTCACGGAGTGAAATCCCTCGTCTGACTGGAAGTCAATGCGGGAGGTCTGAAGACCCCCCTACTTTCCGGTCACGGATGGCAGGCGCTAGGCCGGCTTGATGGCGTTGACGCGGGCCCGAACGGCGTCCTTATCCTGATACCACTGGGCATTGAGCGCCGAGAACTCTTTCACGCTGTCCGGCACGTCGTCCTCGGCGAAGATGGCGGTGACGGGGCAGGACGGCTCGCAGGCGCCGCAGTCGATGCACTCGTTGGGGTCGATGTAGAGCATGCGGTCGGCGTCGCCCTCTTCGTGGATGCAATCGACGGGGCAGACATCGACGCAGGCGCGGTCTTTGACGTCGACGCAGGGCGTGGTGATGACGTAGGTCATAGGTTGCAAGCACCTCCGGAAGTATTCAACACCATTCTAGGGCATAGCCGACTTAGCGGGAAGCACTCCTTCTCCGCGACGCCCCCGAGGCTATTCCGCCGTCAGTAGCCGGGAAGCGTCGAGGCGCTGGACCCGGACTGCACGACGACCTCCGCCTTCATGAACGGGTGAATGGTGCAGTGGTAGGAGAAGGTGCCGGCGGTCTGGAACGTATGCGAGAAGGTCTTGCCGGCATTCAGGTTGCCGCTGTCGAAGCTGCCGTCGTCGGCGGTGACCGTGTGAGTGGACGGACCGTTGTTCGTCCAGGTGACGGTGCCGCCGACATTGACCGTCACGCTCGCCGGAGAGAACTGAAAGTCAGAGATTGTCACTGACGCCTGAGCGCTTGCGGTACCGCTCGGAGCGGGCGTGCTCGTCCCTGAGGCGGGCGCCTTCGTCGAGGTTGCCGCAGGCGCCATCGTCATGGCGGGCGCCTTGGTCCCGCCGGGTGTCGGGGTGGAGCTCTTGGAGGAGCTGCCGCAGGCGGCGCTGAACAGACCGCCGATCAGCACAACAAACAGGATTACCAGGCCGAAGGTCGCTCTTCTTGAACGCATGGTGACAGCCTCCTTACTGTCTTTCGCGATTAACCGTAGCGAAAGTCGAAGAACCAGATTCCGATGCCGTAAAAGGCATGAACGCCAAGGACCATCGCGATGATTCCGGCGTTCGACACGTGGTAGGCGAAGAGCTTTCGTCTACCTCTTACCATGAGTATACCACTTGTCGCCTGGGCCAGCAGGAGCGCCAGCAGGACGAGGCCCAGCCAGATGTTGAGCGGCTTGTCGAAGACGATGGGGACGGTCACGACCATCGGGTTTTCCTCCTCTCGGATGGCGGCTAGCTCTCGACGTCGAGAGAGGTGAGATCGACGAGTTGTCCCTTCTTGGCGTCAACGAGACCCATGTCGGTCAGGCGGAGCGACGGGATGACGGGAAGCGAGAGGAAAGAGAGGACGGCAAAGGGCTCGGGAATCGTCGCGCCGAGCGAGCGAGCGGCGGCGTCCAAAGCTGTCGCCCGCTCAGAGACGTTCGCCGCCGCCGCCAGCGACACTATTCCCGCGGCCGGGAGGGGCAGCGCTGCGAGGACTTCGCCTTCGTCAACCACAACCAATCCGCCCTGCATCTCGACGACCTGATGGACCGCGAACAGCATATTCTCGTCCGAGGCGCCGACGGCGATGATGTTGTGCGAGTCGTGGGCGTAGGAGGAGGCGAGGGCGCCGCGCTTGAGGCCAAAGCCGCTCACCAGCCCCACTCCGACCCGTCCGCTGCCGTGGTGGCGCTCGACGACGGCGAGCTTGAGGATGTCGCGCTCCAGCTCGGCGATGATGCGTCCTTCCACGACTCTCACTTCCTCCAAGCGACGGCCGGTCAGGATCTGCCCGGGGATCGCTTCGATGACGGGAAAGCGCGGACCAACTGCCGGCAGCGCGAGGTCGTCGACGGTCAGCGCGTCTACTTCGACGGTGCGCAGGAGGCCGGCAGGCACGGCGGCAGGCGCGTCGAAGAGAGCGACACCATCTTCGGCGACGAGGCGTCCGTCGAAGTAGACGCGGCGCGGGACGGGGCGGTGCAGGTCGTCGCAGACGAGCAAATGCGCTCGATAGCCGGGGGCGACGGCACCGACGCCGCGCAGTCCAAAGCAGGTCGCGGGGTTCAGCGTGGCGAGCTGGACGGCGCGTATGGGGTCGAGGCCAAGGGCGATGGCTTTGCGCACGATGGCGTCGACGTCGCCGTCGGAGAGCAGATCGGCGGCGGAGCGGTCGTCGGTGACGAAGAGGCAGCGGGAAGCGGTGGCGTCGGTGATGAGCGGCAGCAGGTCGGCGAGGTTCTTCTCGGTCGTTCCCTCGCGGACCATCAGCCACATGCCGCGTCGGAGCTTCTCGTGTGCCTCGTCGAGCGTCGTCGACTCGTGGTCGGTGCGCGGGCCAGCGCAGAGGTAGGCGTTGAGGGCGGCGCCCGATAGGCCGGGGGCGTGGCCATCGACGGGGCGGTTGCCGGCGGCGGTGAGCTTGTTGAGGACGCGCGGGTCGGCGGCGATGGCGCCCGGGAAGTCCATGAGCTCGCCGAGGCCGATGGCGCCTTCGCTTTCGAAGAGGCGGCGGATTTCGTCGGGTCCGATGGTCGCGCCGGCGGTCTCGAGCGAGGTGGCGGGAACGCAGGCGGGCACCATGAGGTGCAGGTCCAGCGGCAGGCCAGCCGCTGCTTCGACGACCGCGTGTATTCCCGCGAGACCGGCGACGTTGGCGATCTCGTGCAGGTCGCTTACGACGGCGACGGTGCCGTGGGGAACGATGGCGCGGGCGTACTCGGTAAGCCAGAGGTGGGAGCTTTCGATGTGCGTGTGGCCGTTGATGAAGCCGGGCAGGAGGTAGGCGCCGCGCAGGTCGACGGTCTCGCGGGCGCGGTAGCCGCCGCCGAGGCCGGCGATGCGACCCGCGAAGACGACGACATCGAGCTCTTCGATCTCGGCGGTGAGGGTGTTGACGACGCGGCCGTTGGTGAAAAGCAGGTCGCCGGGGGCGTCGCCGTGGGCGACGGCGATGAGCTCCGCCAGGCCCGGTTTGGCGTCGCGCTCAGTCACGACGTGCCCTCGAGGACGTGGATATCGGGCAGGTGTCGGTATTTCTCCGAGAGATCGAGGCCGTAGCCGACGAGCCAGCCGTCGCGGACGGTGAAGCCGGCGTAGTCGACGACGTCGGCGAGCGCCTCACGCGAGCTCTCTCGCAGGAGGAGAGTGCAGACGCGAATGCTGGCCGGCCGCATGGCGACGACGTGGTCGCGCAGGAAGCGCAGCGTGTCGCCGGAGTCGACGATGTCTTCGACGATGACGACGTGACGGTTGCGAAGGTCGCCACGAGGGTTGAGGCAGATTTCGATGCCCCCGCTGGTGGTGCCCTTCAGCCCGTAGCTGGATGCCTGAATGAAGTCGACCTCCGGCGGCTCGGCCATGCAGCGGGCGAGGTCGGCGAGGAAGACGTAGGAGCCCTTCAGCACGCCGAGCAGCACCGGCGCACGGCCTTCGTAGTCGCGGCTGAGCCGGGCGGCGAGGTAGCGCACGCGGCGTCGGATGGCGTTTCGGGAGATGAGCGGCGTTAGTTGTGGCGCGTCCATGCCTTCGCCGTCAGTGTACTACGGGTGGATGGCGCACGGCCACGGCCCGCGCAGAACGCGCAGAATCGATTCGGGAGATGGCGCTTGATACGGGAATCGCTGTCGAGAACGACGCCGCTGGAGAGGGACGCGGAGACAGAGGGGCTTGCGTCGCCTTACTTGTGCTTGCGTTGCCAGCGGGTCTTCTTGAGCATCTTGCGGTACTTGTGCTTACGGATCTTCTTCCGCCGCTTCTTAACGACAGACGGCATAGGCTCTCCTTTCTTCGAGTCTTGCGATGATGGATGACTTGCGGATTATAGCACGATTCCGCGAATCGGAAAGAGGGGCGGCCATTCGTCGCGCGGAGCAGGGCCGGCGAGGCGGCCCGCCCCTACGATGCGATTGCCGGATTCTCGGGGTCGTCGTTCCAGCGCGCGGGATTGTCGGCGATGTACTGCCGGACGTGGGCGAGTTCCGCTTCGTTGCGGATGATGTGCTCGTAGTAATTCCGCTGCCACACTGGCAGCTCGGCCGTGCCCCGCATTTCGTTGATTCGGTTGGTCGA
>JBEKXP010000120.1:0-7779 GCA_049511815.1 Dehalococcoidia bacterium | reverse complement strand
AAGACGCACAGTCGAAGGCCACTCCCGCACCCTTCAGCACTTCTTCGGCACCATGGGCAAACCGCCCGACAAAGTCACCAGCCAGGAGGTCTTCACCTGGGCCTACGGCAGAGGACTCTCGGGCAAAGAACCTTCAGCAATCGCGATTGGCTTGAGGCTCGGCTGCTTGA
This sequence comes from Dehalococcoidia bacterium, assembly GCA_049511815.1. Taxonomy (GTDB): domain Bacteria; phylum Chloroflexota; class Dehalococcoidia; order DSTF01; family JALHUB01; genus JALHUB01. Next base: position 7,609 of record JBEKXP010000120.1, on the reverse strand, counting down.
GTTCTTTCTACCGCTTCCTTATCCGCATGGAGATCCTCTCGGCCAACCCCTGCGACCAGATCGAGCGGCCCAAAGCGTCGCCAAGCCCACCGCGAGGGATCAGCGCTGAGGGCTTGGCGAGTGCGGCTTTTGTCGCATTCTGTCACGGCCGAAACTTCCCGTCAACGCGATGTCGCGGGGACGACGGAGCAGCACCTACCCTCACCGCAAAGCGTCTGGCCTTCCCTATATCGAGCAACGAAGAACAGACACTAAGTCCCCATGGTATGCGTGGAGCGCGGGTAGGCCGCAGTCTGCCCGGCGAAGTTCCACTTGGCGGCGAGAATTCGACGGCAACAAAGAAGGGGCGCGCCTTCGCGCCCCCTCTTTTACGACCTAACCAATTCGGCGTTGACGCGGGACCGGACCCGGCCCAAAACGAACTTCGGCTTATGGTGCCACGAGCGGCACGCACTGGCCCGTGGCACCACGTGACACTGTGTTCAGGCTTCCGCCAGAGTCGCCGATCTGAGGCGCTGGCGAATTCGCCGAGCAGTTGAGTTTGCCTGAGATCACGTTGGTTACAACCTCATTTGCGTCTGGGTCAAAAGTCACGTTCTGCTGGAAGTTGACGTTGCCCGACACAGTGTTGCGGATGAACCCGAGCCAGCAGGAGCGCCAATTGGCGATGACGGCATTGCGCCCGATGGCATTGTCTTCGAACGTAGCGTACGCGGGCGAGCCTTGCAGGATGGCTTGCGGGTCGCAATTGATGCCGCCACCGCCGCCGCTGACAATCGCGTTTCCATCAATCGCGGTCTTGTGCACGACGACGGCTAGTGCCTGGTTGGCGATCAGATTCCCGCCGATCACGTGATGGGTCATGAAGGTCCCGTCGTCTTGATCGGGATCATTGAAGCAGATGAACGCCTCAGGCTCACAGCCCAGGACGAGCACTCCATTCGGCTGGACGTTGACGTTCTGACCCACGGTCAGGTCAGAGCCGCCGAACGCAGCGAAGAGTGCTCCGCCTGACATGACAGTCACGCCGTGCTGGACGGTCACCGAACCGGAATCGAGGGCGCAGGGACCTGCAACCGTCAGCGAGGAATAGGTGCCAGGAGCGATCGATCCGCCGGCGCATGTTAAGGGAGCGGCGCCGGCGGCGCTGGCGCTTGTTGAGACACCCGCCAACATGGCGGCAGCCAAGAACGACAACAGAACAAACTGGATCCTCTTCATGAGTTCCGACTCCTCTCAAGGAACTAGCGGCGCGTGGCGGGGACAGTCGTGGAGCTAGCACAGGAGCCGCGGGCCTCGCCCGCGCTAAGTCAGCGCATCTGAGCCATCACCTCCTCCCTTCGCTGTGAGGATGCCGCGAGGACGCGACGGGCGAGCCGGGTTGTTGACAACCCAAGGAGGCTCCGGTCTCGAAAGACGGTGCCATTTTCCGCTCAATCCCCTGTCAACCTTGTCGCCACGGCGAACACGTATGCAACTGCGCCTTCACCGTTCCGTATAAGAACCGGCGCTTAACGGAGTGCACGTCCCGCGACGCAAGGCGCTCCTAACTCGCCGGCCAGCGGCCCCAACACCGGACGGGGGATCCATCAGGCGGGCCATAATCAATTTTGGGCGCCAAGTGTGCCGTTCAGTGTGGAGACCAGGGGAGATCCCGTGAAATAGGTGTGAAGGATTCACGGATTCTGCCGGCCGCTGTTCACCAGTAGTCTCTACGGAGGATGTGGCGGTCGCAGCGCGGGGAGCATAGTTTCACCGTGTAACTGGACGCCCTTCGGTCACTGCCGGTAGCCTCCTGAACCTGTTTGGCACAGCGCATGGTGGTCGCCGACTTCTAGTCCAGCAGTCAGACAGCGAACAACCTAATCATGCTCTCCAACGCACACTATGCGTGCATCGTGTCTGACGGGCTCGCAGAGGGCGAAACTTTCAATCCACGGCTGTTTGCTGGTTGCCAAGCACCATGAGGATGCTATAATGGCGCCACTGGTGGGGCATCGATCGCCATACGGTGCGCCGGTGGGCAGCGCGGGCGCCAGCCCTAGCGGTATGTGCGCTGGCAGGGAATCCCCGGCAATCGACGGGCCTCAAGCACCCCAGGAGTGCGCTACAGCGAGAGGAGCAGCGTTTGCTTGCTCAGCTCTTTGTGGGGAAAGTCGGCTTCACCGAGAAGAAGCCGGGGGGAAACGGATCTTGCCGTCTCTAGGCCCTACTCTGACAGGAAGTATGTGTGGCAGACTTCGTCCAGCGCTTCCGGCGTCACCGCCGCTGCGCCTTTGCCTTCATAACGAGCGGCGTCGATGACCGCTTCGATGAGGTCGCGCGGATGACAGCCACGTAGCTTACGCTGCTGCGGCTCGTACCAGCGCTGGAGCAGGTAATCGACGGCGCCTTCCCGCGGCTGGATCTGACACTCCATGCACACTCCAGCGAAGATCATCCGGAATTCGTCTGGCGTCGGGTCAGGGATCTCCACCTTGTAGCGGATGCGCCGAAGGAACGCCTCGTCGGCGAGGGCCTCCGGTGGCAGGTTAGTCGAGAAGAACGGGATGACATCGAAGGGGACTTCGATGGTCTGGCCGGTGTGCAGCGATAGGTGGTCCACGCCGCCTTCCAGCGCCACGATCCAGCGGTTCAACAACTCCACCGCCGGTATCTGCTGCCGGCCGAAATCGTCGATCACCAGGATGCCGCCGTTCGCCTTCATCTGCAGCGACGCCTCGTACACCTTCGAACGCTCGTCCAGCACGAGCTCCAGCCCCTGACGCGTGAGCTCGCCGCCGGCCATGACCGCCGGACGTCGCACGATGGCCCAACGACGGTCGTGCCGCCGCCTTCGCAGGTCACCCGCCTGCTCCTCGTAGTCGAAGCGCTCATGCTTCGATGGGTCGAACAGGCGCACGATGTGGCCGTACACCTCGAGCGCGTACGGCACGGCGATGTAGCCGGCCAGGGCCTGCCCCAGCAGGTGGGTGATGGTTGTCTTGCCGTTGCCCGAAGGGCCGTAGATAAGCGTCGGCCGGCCGGAGAAGATCGCGCGGCCGATGCGACTGCGCGTTGAATCGCTCAGAACGAGCCGCGACAGCGCTTGCCGCACGACGTTGGCGGTGAAGCCGCTTCCGCCCGTCGACTGCCGTTTCACCTGCGCGACGTAGTCCTTCAGTGGCACCGGCGCCGGCCCTACGTAAGCGTTACGCTCGAAGGCTACGGACACGCGCTCCAGGCCCTTTGCTGTCAGCCGGTAGCGGAAGGTGGCCGGGCCCTGCCCTTCGCCGGCGATGATCTCGCACAAGCCGTCGCGCGTGAGCAGCGCCAGGACCTCCTGCATCACCGGAACAGAGAGGGTCAGGGTTTCCGCCAGCTCGCTCGCGGCGGGATGGGCGCTGTAGTAGAGCGCCTTCAGCGCTAACTCGCTCATAAAGCCTGCGTCGAGTCCGGTGTCTCCCAGGAAAGAGGGCTCGAGCGGGAGTAGCTCGTCAAGCTCTCCGGGCTCAAGCGTCTGAGATACTCGCTGCATCTTACGTGTGCCTTTCCGGAATCTCGTTCACGCTCATTTCACCATCGTTTCCAACCGTCAGGAAGTCGGGGGGGTGCTCCGAGGCTGGACGCATCTCGAAGCGCAGCCGATGATCGCCGATCTGTATGTCATCGCCGTCCTCAAGAACGGCCCAATTCACTGTCTGCCCGCCGATCATCGTCGGACAAAGCTGGTCCAGGGAGTGAATGACAAAACGGTCGCCCGCAAACCATATCTGGGCGTGCTTGTCTGCGACCTTTCCCGGCTCCGCTGTCAATCGAATGTCGCAGGAGGCATCGCCTCCCAGCATCACAGGCCTTTCGCCGAGGCCGATGACCTGCCGGCCGCTGTCCGGATGCTCAAGAATGAGACGGGCCGGAGAAAGTAGCTCGGGAGCCTGTTCCGCCGCCTGCGGTGACGCCGCGGACGAAGCCGCATAGCGGAGCAGCCTCTCGTCCGGAAGTTCGCCTACCTTCGACTGTTCCTCTTGCTGCCGCCGACGTTTCGGACGTTTGTCATCTGCCCTCGCCTTCCCCGAAGCAGCCTTGCCTCCTGTTGTCGCTGCTTTCCGGAGGAGGCTTCCGCTTGCGGCGAGCGCCGTGCGACCGCCTCTCGCGGCCGCAGCCGCCAGTGCTGCCAGGGCGGTTGTTCGCTGGCTGGCCGGCACCGTCTTCACTGTCTTTGATACTTCTTGCGAGCGCCTGCCAAGGCCTTCAGCGAAGCTGTCAGCCGCAGAGGGAACTGTTCTCGTGTTCGGCGTCGGCTTGGGTACCTCCGGCCGCGCCACCGCTTTCGCAATCGCCGGTCCCGGCGCGGCCCCTTGCTTGCGTGAAACGTCGTAGGTCTTGCGCGTTTCGGCGTTGAGCAGCAGCGAGCGCGCCTCGGCTAGCTCCGCCAGGTGCTCCCGTGGCGCGCCTTCTTTCGCGCGCAGAGTGCGGAGAATGGAGTAGGCGCGCGCGATAAGAGCTGCCGGAGCGGTCTCGTCGACGCGAAGCAACTCGTAGCTATCGGTCCGAGAAACTCCGTTGTGGTGACGCAAGCGCCACGGCTTTCTCGCCCGCGCTCTCTCCGCGCGCTGCCGTCGCAACTCGACGATGCGGGGGACCGTCCTGTCATACGCGTCGCGCTGGGCGGTGATGGACAGGACAGCGTACGCCTCGTTTAAGGCCGCCAACTCAGACTCGGCAGCCCCGCGGACGGCCAACTCGGCCTTCAGCTTGTCGGCGAGACACCAGTAAGCCTCCACCACGAGCTCTTGAGGCGCATCGGGGTCTAGCCGGAGAACACGGTAGTAGTCGATAGCCGGGCCGGCCTCACTCTTGGCTTGTTCCTGAGCCTCCACGGCGAAGCCTCTCTTAGCTGTTGAAGGTCTTGAATAGTTCGAGTGCGACTGGCCCGAGGATCACAACAAACAGGGAGGGAAGGATGAAGAAGACCAGGGGGAAGACCATCTTGGTCGGTGCCCGCCGCGCTTCCTCCTCGGCGTGCTGCCTTCGCCGGCGCCGCAGGTCCGTCGCCTGAATGCGTAGCGCCGTGCCAAGGCTCGTGCCCAGCTCTTCGGCCTGGACAATCGTGTTGGCGAAAGCCTGGAGGTCGGGCACGCCGGTGCGCTCTCCCATGTCCCGCATCGCGTCGCGACGGGTCTTGCCCATCGCGACTTCGCGCAGCATCTCGCCGAACTCGTCGGCCACCGGACCTGCCAGCTTCTCCGCGACCTTCTGGAACGCGGAGTCGAGACCCAGGCCGGCCTCAACGCAGGTGGTCATCAGATCGAAGGCGTCGGGCAAGCCGCGCCAGACGATGAGGCGACGGCGGCGCGCCCGTCGACGCAGCCACAGGAACGGCAAGCCGATGCCGATGAGCGCAAACAGGGGGACGCCCAGAAGAACCTTAGGAGGTAGCGAATGGTTGCTGGCAGCCCAGGCAACGACCAGGTATGTGACCGGCAGCAGCACGGCAAGGAAGATGACGACGGAGAAGAACGTGACCAGGGTGGCGGGCTCGCCGGCCATCACCAGTTGCTTGCGCGTCCGGGCGATGAAAGCCGGCGGAAGCGCGCCGATGAGCGCCTTCGCGACGCCGTCCACGACCGGCAGGACGACGCGGTGCTCGAATGGTATCTCGCGCAGGGCCAGCGAACGCGAGTCGCGCTCCGAGAGCGTGCGCATACGCGCTTCAAGCTGGGCGTTAGCCTGCTGAAGTCGCCAGACCGCCAGCGAGCCAACCGCCGCCAGGACGAAGGCAGAGCTCAGGATAGGCAGGACCATCTTCTCACCTAGATTTCAATCGATATGATGCGCCGTATGGTGAAGAAGCCGAGCACTTGCAGCACGCCGGCTATCACCAGCAGCACGATTCCCGCGGATTGGGTCCACAAATTCGACATCAGGTCAGGGTTAATGAGCAAGAAGATTCCCGCAAGCGCCAACGGCCACAGCGACAGCACCCAGGCGGCGAGACGCTGCTGCGCGGTCATGACGCGTATTTCACCGCGAATGCGGTCGCGCTCCCGTATCGTCTCGGCGACGTTGTCCAGGACCTCCGACAGATTACCGCCGCTGCTCCGCTGAATCAGGATGGCCGTCACCACCATGTCCAGGTCGTAGCTGCCCACGCGATTGGCCAGCGCTGCTAGCGAATCCTCCAGGCTGGCGCCCATCCGCACGTCCGTGACCAGCCGCGAGAACTCTTCGGAAAGCGGCGGCTGTAGGCGCTGGCCCGCGGCGTCGATGGCCTGGAGCATAGCGAAGCCGGCGCGTATCGAGTTTGCGATGTACGACAGCGCTTCGACGAGTTGCTTGTCGATGGCGTCCAGGCGGCGTCGCTTCTTCAGCGTTACGTAGACCGCTGGCGCCATGAAGCCGACGACGGCAAGCACCAGCCCGACTATCAGGCCTACCAGACTGGCGTGCGTCGCGGAGGTTCCCCGCCGCAACAGGGCGCGGCTCTCAGCGCTCCTCTGGGCCGTACTTTCGCCTTTGAGCGATCGCAGGCGCGTGTCCTCGTCGGCGCCGGCGTTCATGGCGTGGAAGCCGGCGCCGGCGCAAAGAAGCGCGGCAAGTATAAGGCCGACCGCGATTACCGTAATCATCGTTGGCTACATCCTCAGTCCGGCAGGAACGCCCATGTCCAGGTTTATCCCGCTCTTGGCGAAGCGGTCCATGAACGTCGGCATGATGCCCGTTGGTTGAAGGCTCCCTAGGAGCCGGCCATTCGCGTCGATGCCCATCTCGTCGAAGCGGTACAGGTCTTGCATAGTGACGATCTGCGACTCCATGCCTGTGATCTCGCTGACCAGCGTCACGCGCCGGCGACCGTCGGAGGCGCGCGCCAGGTGCACCATGAGATGGAACGCCGAAGCCATTTGCTCGCGGATGGCGCGCACCGGCAGGTCAAGGCCGGCCATCAGCACCATGTTCTCGATTCGGGCGAGGGCGTCGCGCGTCGAGTTGGCGTGCACCGTAGTCATCGACCCCTCGTGGCCGGTGTTCATCGCCTGCATCATGTCGAACGCCTCCGCGCCGCGCACCTCGCCGACGATGATACGGTCGGGGCGCATGCGCAGAGAGTTGCGGAAGAGGTCGCGTTGCGTCACCTCGTTCTTACCTTCGATGTTCGGCGGACGCGCCTCCATGGCAATGACGTGGCTCTGCTGGAGCTTGAGCTCGTTGGGGTCCTCGATCGTTATAATGCGCTCGCTGCTGGGAATATAGGCGGAGATGGCGTTGAGGAGCGTTGTCTTGCCTGTGCCGGCGCCGCCTGAGATTATCAGGTTCATTCGCAGGCGCACGCAGGCCTGAAGGAAGTCGGCGAGTTGCTGCGTCAGCGTGCCGTTCGCCAGGAGATCGTCGATGGTGTGCATGTCCGGTCGGAACTTTCGTATCGTTAGGGTTGGGCTCTTGGGGACCAGCGGCGGGATAACCACGTTGACGCGCGAACCGTCGGCCAGGCGGGCGTCCACGAACGGCGACTGCTCGTCGACTCGGCGCCCCAGCGGCGAGATGATCCGGTCGATGATGCGCATGATGTGGGCCTTGTCGCGGAAGCGCACGTCCGAGAGATAAATGACGCCGTCGCGCTCGTAATAGACCT
>JBEKXP010000119.1:0-6706 GCA_049511815.1 Dehalococcoidia bacterium | reverse complement strand
GCTACCGGCGTGCAGCCGAAGCGGGACCAGCGCATCGTCGCCCACCGTCTCACAGGCGGTCAGCGCGTCGACGCCGCTGGCGAAGGCGTCGGACCCAGGCGCGCCCGGGCCCTACCCCGTCGGCGTCACGGAGATCACGTTCCAGCGGGCCTCCACGACCACCGGCGAACCGCGCATCCTCAAGACCGTCGTCTGGTATCCTGCCGCCGCCGGCGCCGCCAACGAGTCGCCGGACACGACGTACAAGGGCGTCACGGACGCGGAGCCGTCGCCGGACGGCGGGCCCTTCCCGATCATCATGTTTTCGCACGGCAGCGGCGGCACGCCCCTCCAGTCGACCTTCTACACATCGCATCTCGCCAGCCAGGGCTTCGTCGTCGTCGCGCCGCCGCATCCGGGGAACACGATCAACGACTGCCTCCCCTGCGTCGACATGCAGGCGCTCGCCGACTCGCTGCTCAACCGCCCGGACGACATCACCTTCGTCCTCGATTCGATGCTAAAGCTGAACGACGACCCATCGTCACTCTTCTACGGGGCGCTGGACGGCACACGCGTCGGCATGAGCGGCCATTCTTTCGGCGGGCTGACGACGCTGCAACTGGCGGGAAGCGACACCACTCCGTTCGCGGCTGCGCTGGCGATGGCGCCGCCCGCCGCCGCTGTTGTGGGTCGTCGCAACCCTTCCAATATCCCGATCATGCTGATGGGCGGCGGCGAGGACACCACCTGTCCGCTGGGACCGCAGGAAGACTATTTCAACGCACTAAACGGCAGCGAGCCGCGCTTCCTGGTGGTTTTTCCGCGCGGCGGCCACACCGCCTACACGGATCCTTGCGTCCCGCTAATCGACGCGTGCGGGCCGGCGGCAATCGATCAGGGCAAGGCGCACGAGCTGATCGACTTCTACGCCACGGCGTTCTTCAAGACGTACGTCGCCGGGGACGAGAGGTACGCGGCCTATCTCGATCCGAAGCTGGCGGCCGGCGACGCGGACCTTCAGTACGAGGCGCACGTCCCGAACTGATCGGCGCGACAAGCGTCAGGATTCGTCGGCTTCGTCCTTCTTCTCGCAGCAGCACAGGGACGTAAGGGCATCGACGGAGATGGCGCCCGGGCCCGTCAGGCCAAGGGTTGCGGCGCCGGTGGCAAGCGACAGCGGGAATTCGAAGCCGCCCTGGCCGAAGAAGCCGTTCTTCCAGTGCACCTTCCAGATCGCCGTCGCCATGTTTGCGATGATGGGCAGCGCCACCAGGCGCGTCTTGAACCCCAGCACGAGCGCAAGGCCGCCGAAGAACTCGGTGATACCAGAGGCGTACGCGCCGGCAATCGGATACGGAATGTCCATCTTCTCGAGGCCGGCCGCGAACGCCTGCGGCCCGCCATTTTCGGTGAAGGTTTGCCAGTTGGGGCCAAGCAACTCGAGCGGCTTCTCGGGAACCTTCTTGTCGGGTCCGCCGAAGAGCTTCGGGTAGCCGTGCGCCATCAGTGTGACACCGACGTTCAGTCGAAGCAATAAGAGACCGAGGCTGCGAAACATTCTTACCCTCCTATCGCCCGTGACGGGAGCCGACGATTCGCACCATCAACGGGCTCAACGATTGCGCACGACGAGCGTCTTTGCCGCGAGATCGCCGATGCGCTGCTTCTTGTCATTGACTGCCACGGCGATAAGGCCCACAAGGTAGAAGATGGGCAGCCCATCGACGATGCGCAGGAGCGTCCTGATGAGCACCGCGGTCCAGCTCGCACGGCCACCATCGACGTCCACAACCTTCAGACCCATGACCATCTTGCCCAACGTAGCGCTAAAGGCCCCCTCAAACAGCAAGAAATACCCGAATTGGATGAGAAGGAAGAGTCCGAGCGGTCCCCCATTTAGGTAGGCGTGACCGCTATGCGTGTTGTTCTGGCTGGTGGTACCGCTATCTCCCCAGAGAACGGACATGACAACGAACAGCACGACGAAGAGCGCTATGTCTATCAGCGCGGCGACAATCCGGGTACCGACGACCTTGAATTGGAGGCTGGTCTGAGGCAGTTCCTGTTCTTGGATCTGTGCATCCATGTGCGATCCCTCCTCTCGACTCCGAACCTACCGTCAACAAATGCCTTCCGATGCACCGAAGAGCTCCTCTTTGAGCGCCTTCTTTTGCACCTTACCCGTTAGTGTCTTCGGCAGGTCGGGCCGAAAGATGATCTCTTGCGGCAGCTTGTAGTCGGCCAGGCGCTCCCGGCAATACGCAATGACGTCGTCGGCGTCCAGCTTCCCGCCGGGCGACGGCACGACAACGGCAACGACCCGCTCGCCCCACACATCGTCCTTGCGACCGAGCACCGTCGCTTCGGCGATCACGGGGTGTGTGAACAGCACCTCCTCGATTTCGCGCGGGTAAATGTTCTCGCCGCCGCGGATGATCATGTCCTTCTTGCGGTCGACTATGAAGAAGTAGCCGTCCTCATCCTGATAGCCCATGTCGCCGGTGCGCAGCCAGCCGTCGACTATTGTCTCCGCGGTCGCCTCGGGGTTGTTGTAGTAGCCCTGCATTACGTTTGGGCCGTTGACAACGATCTCGCCGCACTCTCCGCTGGGCAACTCCTTCATGTCCTCGTCAACGATCTTCATCGCCTGCCCGCGAACCGGCAGGCCGATCGAGCCGGCCTTACGGACGCCCCAGTAGGGATTGAGCGCGGAGACGCAGGTGCCCTCCGTAAGCCCGTAGCCTTCGATGATGCGGAGCCCAAACGTCTGCTCGAACCGCTTCATGATCTCCAGCGGAAGCGGCGCGGCGCCGGAGATGACGAACTCAAGCGAGCTTAGGTCGAGCCCTTCCTTGATCGGCGCCAGGAGGAGAATGGAGAGCATGGTCGGGACGGCGCTGAACGTTTGCGGCTGGTAGCGGGCCACCGTCTCCCAGAAGTCGCTGGGGCTGAAGCGCTCCCACAGCGCGATGGCGCCGCCGGTGAGGAACTGCGTCAGGCTCGTTATCTGCGCGTTGGCGTGAAAGAGCGGCAGGACCAGGCCGAGGCACCCTTCTCGTGGTGAGACGGGGATCAGCTCCGCCGAGGCCATGGCGTCCCAGACGCAGTTCCAGTGCGAGATCATGGCGCCCTTGGGCTTGCCGGTGGTGCCGGACGTGTAGACGATGGCGGCGAGGTCGTTGCGGGCGATCTCGACGGGCACGAGCTCCGTCGGCTGGGCGAGCAGGTCGCTATAGGAGGAAGCGCCCTCGGTCGCGCCCTCCAGGCAGACGACGTGGCGGAGCGCCGGGCAAGAGCCGCGGACGGCGTTCACCGTCGGCATCAGCGTCTCGCTGGTGATGAGCGCGACGGCGCCGGAGTCGCTGAGGACGTGGCGCACTTCGTCGCCCTTGAAGAGAGCGTTGATCGGCCCGAAGACGGCGCCCAGCTTGAGAATGCCGAACCAGACGTAGAAGTAGTCGGGGCAGTTCGGCAGGTAGACGGAGACGACGTCCCCTTTCTCGACGCCCAGCGCCTTGAGGCCGTTCGCGACCTGGTTGACGCGCTCGTCCAACTCACGATAGGTTATCTGTTCGTCGCGCCAGTAAATGCACGTCTTGTCCGCAAGCTCCTCGCGGTACAGCTCGACCAGCTCGCGCATGTTGTTTGGGACCATCGTTATTCCCTCCGCTGCAATGACCGTGACCAGAGTTTACTCCGCGCCTGCCGCTTCGTCCACGGCAACAAAGACCATCAGTCTCGGTTGCGTTCCCTCTTGACACCGAGACGTCCAGACGTCTAGTATCGTGAGAGCTCGAAGGAGAACAAAGATGGGCGAAGAGAAGGTACGCTATCAGCCCGGGCGCGTTAGAGACGCGATTCAGCAGGTGCTGGCGATCGCAGGTAAGCCCTTATCGGTTCAACAAATTAAGGAGGATGTTGAGAGGGTGATGGGTCCGACGCCTTCCTCGTCCATTCGATCCTATCTCCGCCTCAACACGCCCGATCTGTTCATCCGCGAGTCCCGTGGTCTATACGCTTTACGTAGAAACGGACCGGTGGGGATGCAGCAGGGTCTCGCTTCCGGGCAGACGTGGCTAGAACCCGTGCATTTCGGTGGGGCAACTCTCTTTCATTCGGATTGCTTCGACTGGATCAAGGCGCGAGCGGACAACAGCATTCACGCCGTCGTCACTGACCCCCCGTATGGCCTGCATGAGTATTCGTATCAGCAGCAACAAAAACTTCGGAGTGGCAAGGGAGGAGTCTGGCGAATTCCCCCTTCGTTTGACGGCCACATCAGAGCTCCCTTGCCGCGCTTTACCACCCTGAAACCCGAGCAACTTGAGGAGCTCAGATCATTCTTCTTTTTCTGGGCGCGACTACTGATTCCAAAACTGGTCCCGGGCGCGCACGTTGTCGTGGCATCCAATCCCCTCGTCTCCTACATCGTTTCCGGCGCTCTCGCGGATGCGGGCCTGGAGAGGCGCGGAGAGATAATACGCTTGACGATGACGATGCGTGGAGGAGATCGGCCGAAAGCCGCACACACCGAGTTCGCCGAAGTGAGCGTCATGCCCAGGTCTATGTGGGAACCGTGGGTCGTATACCGAAAGCCCGTTCAGGGCCGGATTCAAGACAATCTGCGTAATTGGAAAACCGGAGGATTTCGCCGCCCGAGCAAAGACAAACCGTTCGGAGACGTTATCGAGTCGGCGCCAACCCGGAACGGCGAGCGCTCCTTGGCTCTACATCCCAGCTTAAAGCCCCAAGCTTTCCTGCGCCGGTTGGTTAGAGCGGTCCTGCCATTGGGAGAGGGAGTTGTTTTGGACCCCTTCGCGGGCGCAGGCTCAACGCTGGCCGCCGCTGAGGCCATTGGATACGCGAGTGTCGGTGTGGAGAGGGACGAACTCTACTTCAAGATGGCGTGCGAGGCTATACCAAAGCTGGCTTCATACCGGGTGCCACCATAGTCTGTAGATCCAATTCTCCCGAAGTTTCTTTATCCCATCCTTGTGAAGCGTGGCCGTGCGCGTTCCCAATTCGCCGCGGGGATTCTTACGGAAATCGAGGACGGTCACTTGCGCAAGGAAGACCTCCACAAACAACATGGGCCGTCGATCATGAGCCGGCTGCGACTCTGTGTCGACTTCGTACACGAAGACACACATCCATTGGTCTCTGGCTCCGTGGGTATCGACGGCCCCGCCAGCCTTCCTTGTGGTCTTGACTTCGATGCCGTCCGTACCCGCCTTTATCGCATTGCCAACGTATCTGCCTTGAACCACAAGGTCAGGGTGACCGTTGAAGTACATGTTCTCAGTCAGTACCCTGGAATGCTTGGCAAGACTTGCAGTGAGCATGTCAGAAAGCACACCGGACATGATGGCTGGTCTGAGCATGTCATCCAGGCGTTGAAGCCCTTTTTCGGCCAGGTAAGAATTGACGTCGAAGAAGAAATCATAAACGTCTTGCATCGCCATCTGGAAGTCTTCATGCCTAAGCTCGTGAGGAAGAACGGCGTTCGGGTTGAACTTGGTGATGTCGACCGCAACCCTCGAAACCATCGCTGGACTAGCCCCTTGGTTTCCTCGCTCAACTAACTAGGGGCCAAATTAGCCCCTGGGCTGAGTAGAGTCAAATCCGCGGAGGCCGGGGGTATCTCTTCGCCAGCCGACGTAATATCGTATTCCTAAGTGTTTTCCCCGACGCGACTAGGGATTTTCCTGAGTGCCAACTGCGGGAAAGCGCCGATATTATAGATGCGGCAAAAAGATAACGATATGCTCACCGATATAAGACGTCGCTTGAGTGCGCCTGCGGATGAAGGCGCGGAACAGGGAGCATGGATGCTCTTGCGCAGCAGACTCGCCCTCCTTCTTGCCGCAACCTCCTGGCGAACGTGGGGCTTCGCGGCGCTGGCCATCGGGCTCATCGCCGGCGCGGCCGCGCGTTTCCACAACGCCGGCGACACCGCCGTCGTAGCCATCTACATGGTCGTCCTCGTCACCTGCACCGCCACGGACATCTCCTGGTACCGCGTCCCCAACGTCATAACCTATCCGGCGATCATCCTGGGCCTGCTGGCCGGCGCGCTCATGCCCGGCGGCAGCCTGAAGACGACGCTGGAGGGGGCGGCAACGGCGGGCGGCTTCATGCTCGTGGCGTTCATTATCTCGCGCGGCGCAATGGGCCTCGGCGATGTGAAGCTGGCCCTTTTCTCGGGCATTGCAGTCGGCTGGCCGTTGGTGGGCAACGTGCTGATGCTGATGGCTTTGAGCGGCGGCACTGTGGCCGTCGTTCTGTTGGTGACGCGCGTCAGGGGTCGAAGAGACCCGATACCGTACGCGCCTTTTATCGCGGCGGCTACGATAGCCGTCATATTATGGCAAGGAACGTCCTTCGCGCGGTTCTAGCGCGACTGACATAGCTGGCGGCGGGAATCGAAAGGAGCGTGATGTCTCGCAGGGAAGCGAGGCGTCTGGATGCACCGGCTCGCCGTCCGTTGTGATCGCCCTGTTGGTGTGGTATATTACGAGATGAACCACACCGGACCAGCTTCACGTAAACTACAAGCCGGAACCCCAGAATACCTCAATACCTTTCGCGAGGCAGTTGGCCGCGATGCGCGCGGCCGGGCATCGCTTACTAGCAAGGAGGCTTCGACATGAGGATTCTTCAACTTGCACCGCTGTGGGAGACCGTTCCGCCGCCCGCCTACGGGGGCACGGAGGCAGTCGTCAGC
>JBEKXP010000118.1:0-6737 GCA_049511815.1 Dehalococcoidia bacterium | reverse complement strand
GGCGTGACGATGGCGGCGGGGCTGGCCATGCGCGGCTTCCGGCCCATCGTTGCCATCTATTCCACCTTCCTCCAGCGCGCCTACGACCAGATAATCCACGACGTCTGCATCCAGAACCTGCCCGTCACCTTCGCCATCGACCGGGCGGGTATCGTGGGTGAGGACGGTCGTACCCATCAGGGCGCCTTCGACCTGTCGTACCTGCGTCTTCTCCCGAACATGACCGTCGCCGCCCCCAAGGACGAAGACGAGCTGCGGCATCTACTCTACACGGCGACTCGACTCGGCAGGCCGATGGCGGTGCGCTACCCGCGGGGCGAGGGCGCAGGACTTTCGCTCACCGGGCCGCTTCAGCTCCTGCCGGTCGGCGTGAGCGAGCTCCTGCGGTCGGGAAGCGACCTGACGATAGCGACGGTTGGCCCAACGGCCTGGGCGGCGCTTGCGGCGGCGGCGGAGCTGGCGAAAGGCGGCATCGAGTGCGCCGTGGTCAACGCTCGCTTCGTAAAGCCGCTGGACAAGGAGACCATACTCACCCTGGCCTCTCGCAGCGGCAGGCTCGTAACTATCGAAGAGAACGCGCTGGCGGGAGGCTTCGGCAGCGCCGTGCTGGAGGCAATCGAACAGATGGGGCTCACCTCGCTACGCGTAGAGCGGATCGGCCTGCCGGACCGCTTCATCGAGCACGGGCCGCAAGAGCTCTTCCGCGCGATGTTCGACCTCGATGCGGCGGGAATCGTCCGGCGGGTGCACGCAGCCTTCCCGGAGCTGGCCCTGCCGGCGCCAATCGTCGAGACGTCGGGCGGCTCGGCCTAGCGCTGCTTCGCCGTCAGCACCCAGTCGCCGGTCATTTCCTGCAGCTGTCCCCAGACTGCCGTTCCGGCGGCCGGAAGCAGCCCTGCCCACGGGTCGTTCGCGTCGGCTTCGATGGTCGCCGTGCCGGAGGTGGTCACCGTTTGGCGCTCTCCCGCCAGGTTCTGGTCCACTTCGTTGACCTGCGGGCCTTCGGCCGGCGGCACGAGAAGGAAGACTGGCAGGCCCGGGTCAGCGCTGCTCGCGGCCGTCGGGGGCGTGCTGCCGGGCGTGAAGGAAACGTGCATCACGCTCTGCCCCTGATAGGCGACGTCGCCGGACCAGCCGCCGCCCGTCTCCGCCAGGTCGATCTTGTCGGCGATGTACTTGGGGAAGCCGAGGGCGCGTCCGCCCGCGTCCGCCGTCTGGTCGTCCACCGGCATTGTCAGCACGTACCAGCCGGTCTGACCCTGGTACTGGCACTGGAGGAAGACGTAGCCCTCGTGATAGGGGACCAGCGGCGCCGCGACGTCGTAGTAGTTCACGACCGCGACCGCCACGAGCGGCGACTGCGGCATGTCGAACTGCGGGGGCAGGAGCAAGCGGTAGAGCGCGAGGTCGGTGGGCGTGAAGGCGGCGGTGATGCCGCGCTGGCCGTGAAAGCTCCAGGCACGGCGCGGATCCGGCGTTTGTGTGCCGGCTGACGCGGAGGACGTCCTCGATTCGGGTGGCGTCGCTTTCTGCTCGCTGCCGCAGGCCGTGAGCGAGAGGCAGCTCGCGGCGAGAACCGTGGCGACCAGGAAAAACGGCGCAAGACGAGATATCCGTGTCATGCTTCGACCCCTTTGCTGCCTAGGTCGTGTCGGTGGCGCCGGCGGCGGCGCTTTCCGGCGATGGCTCGCTCTCGGCCCGCCGCAGTCGGATGACGAGATAGGCGTAGCCGAGAAGTCCCAGCAGTCCCGCCGGAAGCGAGCTGGTCGCCCGATATAGAATAGCAACGGATGTCGCCGATGCTGCGGTTGCGCCCGCTTGCTGCACGATGGCCGTCATCGTCCAGTCGAGCACGCCGAGGCCCAGCGGCAGGAACGAGGCGATGCCCGCCGCCACCGAAGCGCCGAGCGCGATGCATGCTTCGCCGGCGGAGAGCCGCACGGCCACTGAATCCGATATAAGCCAGACCTGTAGCACCATCGTCGCGAAGACGCCGATCGTCAGGACGGCGAATATGAGCGACAGCCGCAGGTCGCGCATCAGTGAAGCCAGCGACTGAGCCCAGCGCCCTTCGCCGAGATTCAGCGCGTGCAGAAGCGGCCTTTGCCACAGCCTGGTCGACTTGGTCCGCCCTGCCCAGGCGCTCAGGGACAGCAGCGGCATGGCGGCCAGCGGCGGTACTGCTAACACAATCAAGCCGATCACGGGGATGGCGAACCGGAGAGCGTGTGGCGCCAGGTCCCAGAGGACGACCAGCAGAGTCGAGAGGCAAAGGATGCAGAATGAGAACGTTCGCTCGTAGAGAATGGTTGCGAAGCTATCGGAGTAGGCAACGGCGTGATGGCCCTTGAGGAACGGCGCGCGGATGATGTCCCCGGTGGCGCCGGGCGTTACCACCGCGGCGACGTTGCCCAGCGCTGACACCGGCGCCAGCGCGAGCGGGGAGACCCTGTAACCGAGCCGTCGCAGCACGAAGTGAGTACGAACGGCGATCAGGCCGATGGCCGGCAGGTTCAGCAGAAGAACAAAGAGGGCGGCGCGGGCGCCAAAACCGCCCAGTGTGTCGCCGAGCTCCCAGACGCGCGCCCGCCAGAGCAGCAGCGCCAGCAACGCGATGCCCAGGCCAACCTGCAGCCACCGCCTATTCATCCTCGTCCCTCACCATTGAAGTCAAACGCGATCAGTGGTCGGCTTCCTGGCAACAACGAACAGGTTACTGCCATCTGAGCTATGCGCTTCGACCAGGCCGGCGAAGCGCGACTCCAGGAAGGAAACGACACGGGCCGGCTTGGTCAGGCGATGGCCCGTCAGGATCCGCCAGAACCGCTCTGGCATCGCGAACGCCAGCCCCAGATCATACACCATGGTCACGCGGGGCGAGACTATTTCTTGACAGCGTTCGGTCTCAAATCCGGCGCCTTCGATGCAGGCTCGCCACTGTTCGGGACTCCACAGGTTCACATGGGCCAGCCGAGAGTTCAGGGCCCTCGCGTACGCCCGACCCAGGGGCGCAGCGCGGAGGGCCGAGAGCATCCTGGGTACAGCTAACATGCGCGAGAAGCTGTCCGACGGAAGTGTGAACAGGAATGCGCCGCCGGGCCGCAGCACCCGGAACGCCTCACGAACCACGTCTTCGACGCTGGGGATGTGCTCAAGGGTACTGATGCTGATAACTCCGGCAAAGCTTTCGTTTGCGAACGGAAGGCTGCGCCCATCAGCCTGACTTAACAGACGATACACTCCCTTTCTTGAGGCAACCCTGAGGTCGCCGCGGCTCAAGTCTATGCCGACGTCCGCCGGTTCTTCGAAGAAGATCGATCCGAACTCGCCGAAGCCGCAACCGAGGTCCAGCAGCGGATGCTCGACGGGGATTTGCGCCAGGTAGCCTGCCTCGACCGCCCGGTGGACCGCGACGGATAGGGGGGCCACGCGCAGATAGGCGCGAAGGTAGCGCCGAAAAGGCGACTCCTCAGGCTTATGCTCGTCCATGCGTTCTCCGGTCACTCCGGGTATCGTCCTTTGCGAGGTGACGTGTTGAACGTTCCCGCGCCCACGTGACCGGGGCACTGCGCGAGGCCTTTCACCCACAAATCACTGCCTCACACTTCCCAATATGATTAGAACGTCGCCACGGCGCGACGAGTTCAACCGATAAAGCTGGTACAGCAGCGAGGCTACGAATCGCTGCTTTTTATCATAGCCGACTTTGACAGCCTGACCGCCGACAAGCTCAATGGCGGACCGATATAGCGGCGAGTAGAAAGGGAAGCCCCACTGGACCACCCGCTCGATGGCGAAGCCGGCGTTGCGCAGCTTCTGTTCCAGGCCCGGCCGCGTGTAGTTGCGCTTATGACCGACATAGGCTTCCGAAGCTCGCATACGTCCCTGCATGGTTCCGATGAGGCAGTAGCCCTTGCACATGGCTCGCAGGTTGCTTAGGAAGGCCTCGTCGTCCTCGAGATGCTCGACCACCTGCGATGACAACACCAAATCGAACTCACGCTGCAAGCTGTTTCGCTCGACGTCCATGACCACGAATTCCCCTTGAACTTGCGTGGCTGCCAATTGGAGAGCGTTCAGGGAAATATCGATACCTACGACGTCGCTCACTCCTAAGTTCTTTTGCAAAGCTCGGAGATTGACCCCACTGCCACAGCCGGCATCCAGGACGGAACGGATACCGAGTGGCCGGACCATTTCCACGATAATCCGGCAGACGTGCCGGTGGACGGGGCCAATGGCCTGCATTCCGCCCCAGCAATCGCTCCACAGCCTATCGTAGTCGTCACGAGACGAGAGCTTTGGTTCATCCGTCATGAGTTGACTCACCATCTCGCCCGACTCCAGCTCGACGCGTTGACCGTTCCTGCGCCCACGCGACGCTGTAGCTTCCCCTGGCCCAGCTAATGAACCCACGCAAGAATATCCACTCGTTGAACGCTGCCAGCACGAGACCCTGTCTGGCGGCCTCCGAGCGCCCGAGGCGGCGAAATGCGCCTATAGCGCCGACGCCCGCGGCAATCGACGCCGGCGATCTCTTTGCTATCCACCGCAGAGTCGAGGCTGACAGGAAGGCGGCCGCCAGGGGTCGCAGAGGCAGATAGTAGAACAGGTCGGAGGGGAGTATGAGCATGCCGAACCAGCCGTAACGCGGGCGGAACATCATCTGGCGGAAGCGGGCAAGCTCCTGGATGCCGCCTACCGCGCGTCGCGACTTCGATGCGTTGAGCTCTCTAAAGCTGGCCGAGCGTGGCTCGGAGAAACTTGCAATTGGGTCGATGACCGTCCTGTACCCCGCCTGCCGGAGACGAAGGCTGATGTTCATATCGTCGGCCATCGAATCTTCATCGACGTGGCTTAGCAAGGCACGACGGAAACAGCACATTTCACCGGAAAGGAACGGGGTCGAGTCAAGGCCCGCTTCCAGGCGGCGGAGCCCGTTGCGAAGCGTCCAGAACAGGCCTTCTTCGCGCTGAGAGGATGTCGACTGGTCGGGCACACGAAAGTCGCCGGTCACGGCGCCGACTGACGGGTCGGCGAAGTTGGCCACGAGACGCCGCACGGCGCCAGGTTCGAAGAGGGTGGGCGCATCCGTGATGATCATTATGTCGCCGCTCGCTCGAGCAAGGGCGAGATTGTCCGCTGCGGCCTTGCCGCGTCTTTCGTCTTCCACAACCAAGAGTAGATTCCGCAACAGGCCCTCTCGGCGTGCGGCCTCAACGACGTTAACCGTCCCGTCGCTGGAGCCGGAGTCGACCACGATCACCTCGATCTTGTCCGGATTGTAATCGTAGCGCGTTATGTCCTCCAGCCGGCGGCGGATCAGCGCAGACTCGTTGTATGTGGGTGTGACAATCGTCACGGTTGGTTCGTAGCCCGCCTGCGCCTTGACCTTCTTGCCGAAGAGTGGAGAAAGTAGCGCCAGCGCCAGGGGATAGAGGACAGTCGGCCAGAGGAGGGTGAAGAGCGATAGTGCCCAGGCAAGGGTCTGCAAAGATGAAATGAGACCTCGGGCCTGTTTGCGGCCGCGGTTATTCGGCTTCGAGGACACCGGTAAGCACCCCGACGAAGAAGAGATTGACGCCGATGACTATGAGACTCTGCGCTACGGCGGCGATGTCGACCCAGTTCAGCGCATTGGCCCCGCCCGGTGACCTGAGCAGTATGAGCAGGTCGACGCCGACGCCACAGGCCATCAGGAGGAGGCCGAGCAGGAAGAGACCCTCCAACCCGAGATACTTCCGGTAGAAACGCAAGAGCCAGTCCGCCTCCGTGTCGCCGCGGGCCGTCGTGTAGATGCGCGAGGCCAGCCCGAGCAGCACGGCGTTCATGCCGACGACGAGGAATATCGTCCCGGCGAATATCGGCTGCCAGCGCAAGGGGCCGATCTCGATGCCGTGGGAGGAAGGCAGCGCCAGTGCCAGGGTCAGAATACCCAGCGCGAGCAACATGAACCCTGGGAACGTGTACAGATAGCTTGGACTGGCCAGGACAAGGTAGCGCAGGTGCCGCCAGCCGTCGCGGAAGGTGTTCAGCTTGCTTTCGGTCTGCCGCGGATGATACGGGATGGGCACCTCGGCCAGGCGGAGGCCACGGCGGGCGCTCTTGAGAATCATCTCCGACGCCAGCTCCATGCCCGCCGACTTCAGCTCCATCCGTTCATACGCCCCGCGGGTGAAGGCACGCAGGCCGCACTGGCTGTCGCCGAGGCGCGCGCCGGAGAAGAAGCCGAGAAGAGCGGTCAGCGTCGGCGTGCCAATAAAGCGGTGGCTCCAGGTCATGGAGCCGGGGGAGAGCGTCTTCAACCGGTTGCCGACGACCATGTCGAATCCCTCGCTTAGCGGGGCGACCAGGCTGGTGAGGTCCGACAGATCGTACGTGTCGTCGGCGTCGGCCATGATGATGACGCTGCCGCGCGATTCCGCAAAGCCGCGTCGGTGCGCTGCCCCGTAGCCGCGCTGCGACTCCTCGATTACGCGGGCGCCGGCGGCTTCCGCCTCTTCGCGCGAGCGATCCGTCGAGCCGTTGTCGATGACGAGTACCTCACCCCGCAGGGCGGCGGACTCGAGCCAGTTGCGGGCTTTTCGCACGCAGGTCGCGACGGTCTGCTCCTCGTTCAGGCAGGGAAGAACGACGGAAACGTCAATGCTTTCCGTGCCCGACTTCGTATCTGCCGCACGGCCCGTCGCAACGGACCTATTGGCATCGCGCTCTCTCTGGTGAGGGGGGCCATTCAG
>JBEKXP010000117.1:0-6764 GCA_049511815.1 Dehalococcoidia bacterium | reverse complement strand
TGGCCCAACATCGAGAGCGCCAACGTCGCCATGCGCCGCGCCCTCGACCTCTTCGCCAACGTCCGCCCGGTCAAGATACCGGCTCAGGGCATCGACTGGACGTTCTTCCGCGAGAACACCGAAGGCGCCTACGTCATGGGCAGCCGCGGCATTCACGTCACCGAAGACCTCGCCTTCGACTTCACCGCGGTCACCAGCCAAGGCAGCGAGCGCATCATCGAAATGGCCTTCGACTACGCCCGCAGGCACGATAAGAAGCGGGTAACGGTGGTCACCAAAGCCAACGTCATCAAGACCACCGACGGCAAGTTCCTGGAGACGGCGAGGAGCATCGCCGCGCGCTACCCGGAGATCGAATGGGACGACTGGTATATTGACATAATTCCAGCCAAGCTCGTTGACCCAAAGCGCCGCTCCCACTTCCGCGTCGTCGTCCTGCCCAACCTCTACGGGGACATCCTCACGGACGAGGCGGCTGAGCTTCAGGGCGGCGTCGGCACTGCCGGCAGCGCCAACATCGGCCGCCACTACGCCATGTTCGAGGCGATCCACGGCAGTGCGCCGCGCATGGTCGAAGAAGGGCGCGTGGAATACGCCGACCCCAGCGGTCTAATCCGCGCCGGCGCCATGCTCCTCAACCACGTCGGTTTCGCCGACCGCGGCCGCCGCCTGGAGATGGCCCTCGAGATCTGCGACACGTTTGAGAAGAAGATGGTCGTCACCGGCCGGCCCACCGGCGTCAAGGGCTCCGAGTTCACCGACTACCTGCTCGCGACGCTGAAAGACCCGCGTCTGGAGGAGCGTTGGCGCGACTACCAGGCCACGCAGCCGGCTGTTTCATCCTAGTTGGCGTCGCCGACCCGCATCTCCCGATACGCGAACCGAAGCTCGTCATCGAAGCTTTTTGGTTGACAGCCCCTCTCCTCGTTGGATAGAATCGTGAGCGGGAAGGGGCGGTTAGCTCAGTTGGTACGAGCGCTTCCTTCACACGGAAGAGGTCACAGGTTCGAGCCCTGTACCGCCCACCAGACTAAGTGGTGGAGCGGTCGCCTCAGGCGACAGGTCACAGGTTCGAGCCCTGTACCGCCCACCATGCAGGCCCTGCCGAAGTGGCGGAATGGCAGACGCGCTACGTTCAGGGCGTAGTGTCCGCAAGGGCGTGTGGGTTCAAATCCCACCTTCGGCACCATTGAAAAGCGAATCTAGACGGGCCGGACCGCCCGTGGCCCGAATGTTGATTGGGCGCTCGTAGCTCAGCTGGATAGAGCGCAGCCCTGCGGAGGCTGAGGCCGTGGGTTCGAATCCCGCCGGGCGCACCATCAACCGTTCGTTCCTTCGACCGAAGGCGCCGTCTTTCATTGTCCCCCGCATTCCGCCGATGTATAATCCCATCAGAAGCTGATCAAGGTGGAGAAACTATGAGCAGACAGCCCGCCGGCAGGCCTCGCGACAAACGGAAAGGACGAAGGCGCCTCGTCCCACCCCCCGCCGCCGTCCGCGCGCGGGTCGCCCCAATCTCCAGCGCCACGAAAACGGCCGAGCCGGCCTCGACGCCGAGAGCACCGGCCCGCCGTGTGCCCGGCATGATGGACTTCAGCTACGTCGGCGGGGAAGTCCGGCGCGTATTCGTATTCATGGTCTGCATGCTCACGCTGATCATCGTGCTGTCTCTCGTCTTCCGCTAGAACTCTGCAAAGAAGAACGTAGCCGGGGCTGAAGAAGCCTCGGTTTTTCATTTGTCGCGAAAGGAGCCTAGCGAAGCCGCCCGATGGCCACCACTATCGCCAACCCCACCGTCACATAGCCGAAGAGGTCGTTCGTTGCCAGCAGGCCGGAGCCCGACAGGACGTTTCGCAGCAGGAAAGCGATAACGATGCCGCACGCCGCTGTCCCCTGCAGGGCGGCGCCGCGCTTCCGGTTCGATGCCCAGCTAACCGCCTCGCCGATCGCGTAGCCCAATCCGATTGCGAAGAACAGCACGAAGTAGGAGATGATCGATCCCCGCCGCGGCAGCAGCAGCCACCACAGGATCCCGCCGAGAACGCCGCCAATCACGGCCGTTCCCACCGCGCGCGCCAGGTATTGCGGCTTCACGTCGTACGTCGGGATGCGACGGAGATGGGCGCACTCACGGCAGCGCGCCCCGACGTCTGTATGCACCAGGCAGCGCGGACAGATCGCCTTGCCGCAGCGGCTGCAAGCCAGCTCCGTCTCCACGTCTGGATGGGTCGCGCACTGCATGTCAATCTCCTCAGGTCGAACGCCCGGTTCCTCAGCTATTATCGCACCACATTTGAGTAGCTTCACCCTTAACATCCGCCGCCCCCAGCCGATACTCCAACAGAAGACGTATGTCCATCGGCATACGCTCATCGGTTGAGTCCGCCAAGTGGGTAGGATTCGACAAGAAACGATAGAGGGAGCGGCTATTGCGGCAGGGAGGTCGTGAGGCTCCGACGCGGCGCTCCTGGGAGGGCCCGCGGACGGGACACCAGGCTTCCGGCTCGGGCGTAAGGGAGGCTAAAGCCGCCAAGCCCTCCGGAGAGGGGGCGTACGACAATGATTAAACGAATCCTCGTCAGCATGATAGCCATCAGCACGCTCGCCGCCTGCGTCAGCCTGGGTGGCGGACTCTCGCTCTTCACCCAGAGCGTCGACAACGGCGGCAACACGTTCACGAGCGGCAGCGTCATAATCAGCACGAGCCCGTCCAGCGCCTTCATCACGATGAGCAACATGGCGCCCGGCGACACCGTGACTGACCAGCTGACCATCTCTAACGACGGCACGCTCCAGCTTCGTTATGCGATGACAACTGTCGCCACGAACGTCGACAGCAAGAACCTCGCAGATGCTCTGACGCTCGTCATTAAGGAAAAGGGCACCAACTGCGCAACGTTCGACGGCACGACACTCTACAGCGGATCGCTGGCGGACGGCGCCATCGGCAACCCGGCGACGGGCGGCGACGTCGGCGACCGAGTGCTGGACGCGAGCACCAGCGAGGACCTGTGCTTCAAGGTGACGCTCCCTTCGGACGCTGTCGGGCCCGAGGCCGCTGCCACGACCGCGACGTTCACCTTCGCAGCCGAGCAGACGACGAACAACCCGTAGGAGACGCCTGCGTAAGGGACTGGAGGTAAGGATGCCGCGCTGGTTCCCTGACCTGCAGCGACGACTCGTTCCGCTGAGCAGGGGCCTCGCCCTTGCCGGCTGGGCCTACCTGGTCGCGGCGCTGGCCATCATTGTCCTGCTGATCGTCCCCTCGATTCTCGCGCTCTTCGGCTACCGCGCCTACGTTGTCTACGGTGGCAGCATGGGCTCGGCTCTTCCCAGCGGCAGCATCGGCATCACCCGGAAGATCGAGCCCGACGCGATTCATGTCGGCGACATCGTCGCCATCAAGAGGTCCGTCAACGCCAGCCCCATTCTGCACCGCGTCATTCAAATCGATACCAGCGACAGCGGCGTCCGCACGTTCATCACCCGCGGCGACGCCAACAAAGACCCCGACCCCCAGCCGGTGGTCCTCCAGGGCGCCGGCGATCGAATCGTCTTTAGCATCCCCTGGCTCGGCTACATCGTCCACTTCGCCCGCAGCTTCGCCGGTCACCTCTTCCTCCTCTTCCTCCCGGCAACGCTCCTGACCGGAATGGTCCTCTGGCAGACGTGGAAAGAGGCGTCGCCGGTCCCCTACTTCAGCGAGGAGCCGCAATGCTAGACCGCGGCCCGTCGACGTCTTCTACGGGGCGTAGACAGTGAGAGGCGATGCCCATGCTCGTCCGACGCGGACTGCTGGTCGCCCTGGTGCTCGGGCTCGCGATCTCTGGTCTGGCGGCCATTGCTATCGCGGACGGCCTCGGCCTCTCCTCCGACCAGACTGACAATTCCGGCAACACTTTCACCAGCGCCGTCTGCTTTCCGGGTGTCAATCCAATGCGCCTCGCGACCGGAAGCTTCACGGGCAGCGGCGTCGATGACCGACAGATTAGCGGCGTGGGCTTCCAGCCGAACGTTGTCGTCGTCAAGAGCGCCACGACTCGCGTCGCAATCATCCGTACCAGCACGATGAATGGAGACGCCGCGAAGATCCTCGGCGATACCGGCGCCCTGGCTGCGGACCTCATCCAATCGCTTGACGCCGATGGTTTCACCATCGGTACTGATGTGCGCGTGAACAACTCGGGCGAGGCCTACTACTGGGTCGCGATGAAGGCCGGGTGTGACCTTGTGGTCGGGAGCTACGTCGGCAACGGCGCCGACAACCGCTCCATCTCCGGCGTCGGCTTCCAGCCCGCCTGGGTGGTGACCCTCGGCGACGGCAACGACTCCGTGTTCCGGCCGGGCCCCATCTCCGGCGACGCCTCGTTCCTCATGACGGGGACCGCCAAGGCCGCCAATCGCATTCAAGCTGTTGAGGCGGACGGCTTTCAAATTGGCGCCGACTCAACGGTTAACCAAATGGGCGTCACCTACCATTACATCGCCTGGGCCGCGAGCACTCGTGTATCTGTCGGATCGTACACGGGCAACGGCGCCGACAACCGCTCGATCACCGGCGTCGGTTTCCAGCCGCTCATGACCTGGATAAAGAGAGACAATGCGTCGCAACCGGTCTGGCGTCCTGCCAGCCTCGCCGGCGACGCAACGCTCTATATGAATGGCACCGCCGCAACGGCAAACCGGATCCAGGCTCTCCAGGCTGACGGCTTCCAGGTAGGAACTGCGTCCCAGGTCAACTACAACGGAAGTGTCTACTATCGCCTCGACCTGAGAGACACCGGGCCCTGACCGAAGGGACGCTAGTGTTTTCGGGCGCCGATCAGTTGTTGAGCCGCCGACATGAATGTGTCGATGGCTTCGTCGGGAAGGGGAATGTCGCCGGGGAGGCGTTCCCGCGGGCCGCCGATGCCGTGGAAGTCGCTGCCGCCTAGCTTCAGCAGGCCGTGTCGCTCAGCAGCGGCAGCGAGGCGAGTCAGGGTGTTATGGTCGTAGTCCTGGTAATAGACCTCCATTCCGACCATGCCCGCCGCCTTCAGCTCTTCCAGCACGCCGTCGAGATTCGACAGGCTGGCGGGATGGGCCAGCACCGGTAGTGTGCCCGCCTTCGCCAGCATCGCGATTGCCTCCGCCGGTGTCAGCTTGACGCGCTCGGCGTACGCCGGCCCGTTTCTGCCGATATAGCGGTCGAACGCCTCCTGGAACGACGATACGTACCCCATCTCCTGCAGCACCTGCGCCACGTGCGGCCGTCCCACCGCGCCGTCGCCTGCTGCCGCCTCTACCCGCTCCCAGGGGATGTCGATGCCCAGACCGTGCAGCTTCTCCACCATCATCCGCCCGCGGTCCCGACGCGCCATCCGCAGGTCGCCCAGCTCCTTCTGGAACGTGGCGTCCTCCGGGTCGATGAAGAAGCCGAGGACGTGCACTTCGTCGCCGGGAATGTCCGTGCTCATCTCGACGCCCGGCACCAGCGTGAAGCCGGGGTACTGCGAAGCGGCCGCCAGCGCCTCGGGGATCCCCTCCGTCGAATCGTGGTCCGTCACGCCGAGGATGCTGAGCCCGCGCGAGACGGCCAGCCGCACCAGCTCCGTCGGCGTCAGTCTGCCGTCCGAGGCGGTCGAATGGGTGTGGAAGTCAGCCTTGCTGGTCATTGCCGGTTTCCCTGTCCACGCGGACGATGCTGCGCGCCCGTCCGGTCTGCTCGTCGACGTCCACGAGGACGGCATTGAGGACGGCCGGTCCGCCGGCGGGTTGCAGCCGCACCGGCATCGCCGTGAGAAAGCGCTGGAGCACGCCTTCGACACTGTCGCCGATCACTGAGTCGCGCGCGCCCGTCATGCCGACGTCGCAGACGAAGGCCGTCCCTCGCGGCAGGACGCGCGCATCCGCCGTCGGCACGTGGGTGTGCGTGCCAAGCACCGCGCTCACCCGCCCGTCCAGGTACCAGCCCATCGCCATCTTCTCGCTCGTCGCCTCCGCGTGCATGTCAACGATGACGATGGCGCCGTCGGGCAAATCCGCCAGCGCCTGGTCGACTATCCGAAATGGGTCGTCGATGTCGACCATGAAAACGCGCCCCTGCAGATTGATCACCGTGATGGCGTCATCCTGGAGGATGCCGCGTCCGGCGACGCCGGATGGGTAGTTCAGCGGTCGCAGAATCGGCGCGCCGGAGTCCAGGTAAGGGATGATCTCCTTCTGGTCCCAGACGTGGTTGCCGGTCGTGATGACGTCGACGCCGGCGCGGAACATCTCCTCCGCTACGTTCGGCGTTATGCCGCGTCCGGCGGCGGCGTTTTCGCCGTTCGCGATGACGACGTCCGCCGCCAGCTCGCGACGGAGCGCCGGCAACAGCGTCGCCAGCGCCTCGCGGCCGGTCCGGCCCACGGCGTCTCCGACCATCAGCACCTTCATGCGCACCTCGCGGACACAGAGATAGGGAGCGGGTCTATCCCTCGTTTAGTCGCCTTCAGCGACCGACTCCGCTCCCTCTCTTGCTAGCGGGCATACTCCACAGCTCGTGTTTCCCTAACGACTGTGACTTTCACCTGCCCGGGGTATTCCAACGTCTCTTCGATCTTGCGACTGATGTCGCGCGCCAGCCGCATCGACTCCAGGTCGTCGATCTCTTCCGGCTTGACGATGATTCGTATCTCGCGACCGGCCTGGATGGCGAACGCCTTCTCCACGCCCTTGAACTCGTGCGCGACCGCCTCCAGCGACTGCATTCGCTTGATGTAGTGCTCCAGCGTCTCGCGCCG
>JBEKXP010000116.1:0-6765 GCA_049511815.1 Dehalococcoidia bacterium | reverse complement strand
GCGCCGGACGAGTACGTGTCGCGGCAGGGCGCCGACGCGGTGCGTGTCTACCTGATGTTCATCGGGCCGTGGGACCAGGGCGGCGAATGGGACGACTCCGGTCTGGCGGGGATTTCGCGCTGGCTGAATCGCGTCTGGACGCTGGTGCTTTCGCCGGCGGAGACGACGCGGCAGGCGGAGGCCCAGACGGGCAGGGCGTCGCAGGTTCGGGAGCTGCGCCGGATGACACACAAGACGATACGTCGGGTGACGGAGGACGTGGAGCGCTTCCGCTTCAACACGATGGTCGCGGCGATGATGGAGTACACGAACTACCTGGCGCGCCTCAAGGAGAGCGGGCCGGTCGACGAGGCGGGCTGGCGGGAAGCGATGTCGTCGCTGATGCTGCTGCTCGCGCCGTCGGCGCCGCACATCGCGGAGGAGCTGTGGAAGCGCACGGGAAACGCATACAGCATCCATAACCAGCGCTGGCCGGAGTGGGACGCGGAGCTGGCGGCGGAGGAGGAGATAACGCTGGTGGTGCAGGTGAACGGCAAGGTGCGCGACCGCATTCAGGCGCCAGCCGATGTGAGCGAGGAGCGGGCGAAGGAGCTGGCGCTGTCGAGCGCAAAGGTGCAGCCGTACGTGGTCGGGAGGTCGGTGGCGAAGGTTGTGTACGTGCCGGGGCGGCTGGTGAGCATCGTCGTGCGGTAGACAGCAAGCCGCGGGCAGATGCCCGCGCCACGCGCGTTTCTTCGGGGGAACTTGTCGGCGCGACGAGCGAAGCGAGGAGCGCAACAAGAACGCGATCAGTGCACAGAGCTCCGACGAATCGAACGCCTCATGGAAGTCGTCGCGAGGTCCAAGGGAGCCCAGACGGGCAAGCTAGCGGACGCGCTCTTGCGCCTTGTTCTCCATGCTGTCGACGCCGGCGCGCACGCTGCCCAGAAACGCCGATAGCTGCGACTCGAGCTTCTTCAGCATCTCCAGCGTATAGCGGTCCGCCTCCTCCATCTGCTGCGCGGCGACCGTCTCCGCAGCACCGAAACGCACACGGATCCGCTCCTCCGTGTCCCGCAGCATCGACTCCGCTTGCCGCTCCGCTTCCTGAATGATCTCCGCGGCCTTCTCTTCCGCCGCCTTGACGAGGCCGTTGTCCGTCAGGCGCGACTCCGCGTCCTCCTGCGCCTGCGACACCAGATGCTGCGACTCCTCGCGCGCCTTCAGCAGCAGATCGTCCTTCTGCGCCAGGAGCTCCTGCGCCTCGCGCAGCTCCATCGGCGCGGCCACTCGCATCTGGTCGATCAGATCGAGCAGCTTGCGGCGGTCGATGGCCACGCGGCCGCCGATGGGCAGCTTGGTGCCTTCAGCGACGAGCTCTTCCAGACGGTCGATGAGAGCGAGGATGTCGATGTCAGCCTCCGCGCGAGCCGGGTCTCGCCATGCCGAAGATCTTCTCGGTTAGCGCCTGGGAAACGTGCGCCGGCACAAGGTCCGCGACGTTGTAGCCAAGACGCGCCACCTCTCGAATCCGCGTCCCGCTGATGAACAGGTGGTCAAGGCTGGCCATGAGATAGACCGATTCGATCTCAGGCGCGATCTTCTTGTTCATCAGGGCCATGTCGAACTCAGTCTCGAAGCCGGTGACGGCACGAATTCCCCGCACCAGCACTGTCGCGCCCTGCTCGCGCGCAAACGCGACCGTCAGGCCGTTGAACGGCTCGACGCTCACCGACGGCAGGTCGCGCACCGCCTCCCGGAACAGCTCCACCCGCTCGCCGGTGGAGAAAAGCACGTCGTGGTCTTTCATGTCGTAGACTGCCACGACGACGCGGTCGAACATGCAGGCCGCGCGACGCACGATGTCAAGATGGCCGTTCGTGACGGGATCGAAGCGGCCCGGGTACATGGCGGTGACCACTAGCTGCCTCCTGAACGATAGATGGAGATTACCGTATCTCCGTGCCGCCGGCTGGTCGTCAGACTGAGGCTGCCGAGCGTGCCGGGCGGCGCCTTGCGCTTCGAATGCTCAAACACGATCACGGTTGCCGGCCCCACGAGCGGGGAGGCGGCAATGCTTTCCAGCGCCTTGTCAGCCTTCTCGTCCTGATAGGGCGGGTCAGCCAAAATGAGGCTATACTGGCCGCTCAGTTTCGTCAAGACCCTTTCCGCCGGAAGGCGAAGAACAGCCGCCTTCTCGGTGAGGCCGGATGCCTCCAGGTTGTCGTGGATGAGGCGGCAGAAACGCGTCTCCTTCTCGACGAAGTCGCACCAGCCGGCGCCGCGGCTCAGCGCCTCGATGCCAAGCGCGCCGGTGCCGGCGTAGAGGTCGAGGACGCGCGACAAATCGGCGGCTATCGAGTGCAGGATGTCGAAGATGGCGCCGCGCACGAGATCGGAGGTCGCGCGCAGGCCACGCTCGCTGCCGCCTTTCAGCCTCCTGCCCCTGGCTGTTCCGGCAATCACGCGCACGACTACGTTCCTTCTCCTAACGCTGCTTTGGACGGAGGATTCGGAGGTCGCGGTCGCAATCAGGACCCGACTGTCAGGACGAGGCGCTGGCCGACGCGGGCCACGCCGTCGCTGATGATGAGGGTGAGGTGGTATTGGCCGGGCTGGTCGGGCGCTACCCAGGTTACCGCGCCGGTGGCTTTGCTTTGCAACTGACCGCCGTCGGCTTCCCACTGGGGGACGAGGAGCGAACCGTTCGGCTTGGCAAGCGACGCCTTGCCGCTGTCGAGGAAGGTGCCGATGACCGGCCAGATGTCGGCGCCACCGGCGGAGTCGGAGACGTCTTCGATGGCCACGCCGCCGAGGTTTAAGCTCTGCGCGAGCTCCAGCTTGAAGGCGATGCTGAAGGCATTCTCGAGCCAGACGGTCCGGGCGCCGCCCAGACCGGGGTAGACGAAGGAAACGGCTTCGGCCTGGGAGTCCCAGCTTATGCCGCTGGCTCCGTCCGCGGTGTCGATGTTCGTGGCCTTGACGTTGACTGATTCGCCGGGGCTGATGGCGTCCGTCTTGTCCGCCGATAGCACGCTGCCGATCGCCAGCGCGTCCAGGTCCGTCAGGGAGCTGATGCCTTCGCCGCCTTTTTCGACGCTGAACGGGCTGATCCGCAAGACCAGCTTCGCCGGCGCGACCTTGCTATCGTCGATGAGGTACTGGAGCGCCTGCTGGGTCGTCTTGTAATAGACGGAGGGATCCGTCTCCGGGCTGAGCTCGATGAGGTCGGCAACCTGCGAGAGGCGCGACCAGTCGTAGGCGCCGGTGTTCCAGGTCGATCCCTGCTGCTCGGGCAGCGGCGCCGTGACGGTGAGAACGAGCTTTCGCAGGTGGAGTTGGTCCGAGAGATTACTGAGGAATTCGCTGAAATCGTCCTTTCGCAGCGAGTCGATGGCGCCGTAGTCGATCTCGACGCCGTCGTAATGGCCGGCCTCGACCATTGCGAGGATGGCGTCCACGTGGGAGGCCCGCAGGTCGGGCGAGGCCATGATGGCGTCGACGGCGGCCGCGCCATCGGAGCCGCTGGCGCGAATGCAGGGACGCACGGGCAGGCCGGCCGGCAACGTCGCGGTGGTCGGGCTGCCGGCGAGCGAGCCGTCGGCCTGCGGCGAGAAGTCGACCGGGTCGACGACCGAGAGGGCCTGCGCAGCGGAGGCGCTGATCTGAGCGCCGGCGGGCAGGTAGCCAATAAGCTGACGCGCGGAAGCGCCGCGTCGCAGGATAACGATGTTAGGAGGGATATCGTTCACTTTGGCTTCGACGACGTTGCCGCCACTGCCCAGGGTCGCGTCGCCCAGCCGCTGCCAGCCGCTTTTCTCCTGACTGTAGGCGGAGAGGTTTCGGCCATCGCTGATTGCATCTGAAAGCTGAAGCGTGATCGTCGCCGGCCCCTGAAGATTGCCGGAGACGGAGACGTCGTAGAAGGCGCTCACCGCCTCGAGGCCGTTCGGCAGTTGGGGCATACCTTTTCGCGCCGTGGTCTTGATGTTGGGTGTGCTGCCGCTACCGCCACCACCGCCGCGACTCAGCAGCGAGAAGGGAGGCAGGACCAGCAAAAGGAGAATGGCCCCAAGCACGAGCATGGCCACGATGACGGCGCGGCCTCTTCCGGTGGGCATGGCCGGGCCGGGCGAAGGCTGCGGGCGCAGGAGGTCGTCAAAGGGGCCACGGTTGTCCGGCGGCGCGGCGAAAGGCCCACCCTGGTCGCCTTCGTTCATTGCGCCGCCCTCTGGCGCTCTTGCGGCGTCACGTCGACCGTCATCTGCGTGCCGTCTCGGTCGAACACGACCGGGATGGTCTGTCCGGGGGTCAACCGGCCAAGGGCGTTGATGAAGGGCATGTCCTGGTTCACGTCGACGTCGCCCATACGGAGTATTACGTCGCCCTGCTGGATGCCGGCGTCGGCGGCCGGCGAACCGGCGGAGACGCGCGCAACGATGGCGCCGTGGTCGTCGAGCAGCCCCGCGAGGGCGCTGACGTCCGGCGTGATGTCCTCGTGGGAGATGCCCAGGTAGGCCCGCGGATAGCTGCCGCTGTCGATAATCTTTCTGGCGATGGGCGCAGCGACGGCGCTGGAGATGGCGAAGGCGATGCCTTCAACGGTGTCGCCGCTGTCCGTGGTGCGAATGACGCTCGTGTTCAGTCCCACCAGCTCACCTTCTGCGTTCAGCAGCGCCCCGCCGCTGTTGCCGTGGTTGACCGCCGCATCCGTCTGGATGAGGTCCTCCATATAGACGCCCTGGCTCATCCAGCGACGGTGCAGGCCGCTGACCACGCCTGTCGTCACCGAATCGCGGAAGTCGCTGAGGGCGCTGCCGATGGCGACGACTTCCTGCCCCGGCTTGAGGGCATCGGAGTCGCCCCAGGAGAGGGCCTGCAGCCCGTCCGCATCGATTTTGACGACGGCAAGGTCCGTGAACGGGTCGTCGGCGCTCACGAGCGTCGCCGAGAACTCGCGGCCGTCATGGAGGTCGACGGTTAACTCGCCGGCATTC
Organism: Dehalococcoidia bacterium; assembly: GCA_049511815.1. Taxonomy (GTDB): domain Bacteria; phylum Chloroflexota; class Dehalococcoidia; order DSTF01; family JALHUB01; genus JALHUB01. The sequence goes on along the minus strand of JBEKXP010000116.1, from coordinate 1,789 downwards.
TCCACGACGTGCTCGTTCGTGACGATGTAGCCGCGCTCGTCGATTATGACGCCGGAGCCGGATGCGCTCTGTCCCGTCAGCAGGCTGGGCCCGCCAGCGTCGACGCCGAGCTTGTTAATGATGGTCACCATCGAGGGCAGGGCCTTTTCGGCGGCGGCGGTAACGGCGGAATCTTCGTTCAGCGTGACGTACTGCTGTTCGACCGTCGTGACTGCCTGCGGCGCCGGCGGCGCGCTGCCATTCGAGACCTTGAGCGCTAAGACCGCACCAGCCAGGCCGCCCACAATCCCCGCGATCAGCACGAGAAAGAGGACCGACAGCGTCTGTCGGGGGGGATGGCTTTCCTGCTCCATGAAGCCTGCTTAGCGGTTGCGTCCAGGGTCGATCTCCGTCATTCTAGCACGATGCCTTCTCCTCCTCAACCGTTGCCCGAAGGGAAATGCTTTACAAAGGGGAACGGCTTCTCCTATAATGATTGCCGACACCAGGGCCGACAACGACTGAGGGCGATGCCTCTCAGTCTCTTTTTTGAATCTGATTCAGGAGCGAAGAGATGCCCGAGAAGCCAGTCCCTTTGACGCGAGAAGGCCTGGCCAAGCTGGAGAAAGAGCTGGAGCACCTGCAGACGGTCCGCCGCCAGGAGGTGGCGGAGCGTATTCACGCCGCCAAAGAGCTGGCCAGCACCCAGAACAACGCCGAGTACGAAGACGCCAAGAATGAGCAGGCGTTCGTCGAGGGACGCATCCTGACGCTCGAGAAGATCATCCAGAACGCGGAGCTCATCGACGAGGAGCAGGCTCATCGCTCCAAGAAGGTGCGGCTGGGCTCCCACGTGACCGTTCTCACCGCGAGGGGGACGAAGGAGACGTACGTCATCGTCGGGAGCGCGGAGGCGGAGCCGAAGGAAGGCCGCATCAGCAACGAATCGCCGGTGGGGCGCGCGCTCATCGGCAAGGGCGTCGGCGACGCCGTCCACGTGGAGGCGCCGGCCGGCGCAATTCGGCTCACGGTCACCGGCATATCCTGAACCACTAGCCGGATGCCGAACGCGGCGGGCGGAGCCGAAAGCAAGGGCCGCCCGCCTCTTGATATGCCCGCTTCGGGGGAAGACGATGCCTCTCAGGGACGAGCAGAGCTTTGAGCTGCGACGCGAGAAGCTGGACCGGCTGCGGGTCCGCGGAATCGACCCCTATCCGCCACGGTTTCATCGCACGCACACCGCCGAGGCCGCAACGCAGGCGTTCCTGGAGTGGGAGAAGGCCGGCTCCGAAGGGGAAGCGCCTTCCGTCACCATCGCGGGGCGCATGACGGCGCTACGCGACATGGGCAAGGCGACGTTCATCGACCTGCACGACGGCTCCGGCAAGATGCAGGTCTACTTGAAGAGCAACGTCGTCGGCGAGAAGGCGTACGGCACGCTGCGCGACCTCGACCTGGGCGACTTCGTCGGCGTGAGCGGGCGTCTTTTTCGCACCCGCGCCGGCGAGATAAGCGTCGAGGCGGCGGAGTACCGGCTGCTCGCGAAGTCGCTGCAACCGCTGCCGGAGAAGTTCCACGGGCTGGTGGACACGGAGACGCGCTACCGCCAGCGCTATCTCGACCTCATCGCGAACGAAGACGTGCGCAAGCTCTTCGCGCTGCGCAGCGCCATCATCGACGCGATCCGCCGCTTCATGGTCGGGCGCGGCTTCATGGAGGTCGAGACGCCGGTGCTGATGCCGGAGGCCGGCGGCGCGGCGGCGAACCCCTTTGTCACGCATCACGAGGCGCTGGACCGCGACCTCTACCT
>JBEKXP010000115.1:0-6863 GCA_049511815.1 Dehalococcoidia bacterium | reverse complement strand
GTTCGACGAGGGTCGCCAGGCTCTTCATCAGGGTCGGATTGACGCCGGCGCCGGGCTCGTCGAGGAGGATGAGCTGCGGGTCGCACATGAGCGTTCGCGCCAGCTCGAGCAGCTTCTTCTGCCCGGAGGAGATGTTGGAGGCGTAGTCGTTGCGCAGGTGCCACAGATTGACGAACTCCAGCACTTCCAAGGCTTTGTCGCGGATCTCTCGCTCCTGACGCCGGACGCGGAAGGGCAGCAGCCATGGGTTCCAGAGCCTCTCGCCGGACTGGCCCGCCGGGACGAGCATGAGGTTCTCGAGCACGGTCATCTGCTTCAGCTCGCGGGGGATCTGGAACGTGCGGACGATGCCCCGGGAGAAGACCTTGTGCGGCGGCAGACCGTCGACGCGATTGCCGTTGAAGACGATGCGACCGGAAGTCGGCTTGAGGAAGCCGGTGACGATGTTGAACAGCGTTGTCTTGCCGGCGCCGTTAGGGCCGATGAGGCCGGTGATGGTGCCGCGTTTGACGTCGAGGGAGCACTCGTTGACGGCGCGCAGCCCTTCGAAGCTCTTGGTAACGGCTTCGACGCTGAGCAGGGCGCCGTTGGCGGTTGACATAACTGGCCTTTCGGGACGCGAAAAAGCACTTTCTAGTCAACAAATATACAATAGTTGCGCTCTACGCGCTCCACCCCCGGGGCGATTGAGGACGAAGAATCGTGTGGTAGGTGGATGCGGGGTGGAGTGGTGGTTGGCGCAGCCGGGATCGGGTGGGAGATCGACGAAGTAGGGCGAGGACAGTTGGAGACAACTAGCTGGAGCAGCCCGTTCGTTGCCGCGTCCGTGAGGCCGCCGGAAACCGGACCACTCCAGCCAAACTCGCCTCGCTCCCCCGGTGACTGCCCTGTCGGGCGAGTGTCGAGGCGATGAACACCAAAGATTCTTTTGTTGCTAGCTCTCTCCCCGGCGCTTGACCACAAAGGCACCGACGGCCAGCAACACGACGAATCCAACCGCCGCGACGACAATGATCACGTCCTTTGCGTCCCAGTGGCTGCGACTCGAAGCGGCCACGGCGGCAAGCGGGATCAGCGACATTCTCGTCACGATTGCCTTTCGAGGACCGCGCGCACAACCGTCCGAAGAGTCGGCAAACAGCGGGGCACCACCAGCCGCCTCAGTATACGCGGCGTGTACGCTTTTGTCAAAGCGCGCGTGGCCGTCAAATGTGCATCACCATGCCGCCGTCGACCACGAGCGTCTGCCCCGTCACCATATCCGCGCCTTCAATGAGGCTTAGCGCTACTTGTGCCACGTCCTCCGGCCCGCAGACGCGCTTCAGCGGCGTCATGGCGGCAACCGCATTGCGGAACGACTCCCTGTTTCCCGCCCGCGCTTCGTGCCAGCGCGTGTTGACGTAGCCGGGCGCGACGCAGTTCACGCGTATCTCCGGCCCGTACGCCCTCGCGAACGTCAGCGTCAGGTTGATGACAGCCGCCTTCGATGCACAGTAAGGGATCGAGCTGCCGGTGCCGGCAATCCCCGCCACCGACGCTATGTTGATGATGCAGCCCGCACCCTGTCGCTGCATCTGAGGCACGACCGCCCGCGAGCAGAAGAAGACTCCCTTTACGTTCACGGCCAGGATGCGGTCCCATATCGCCTCCGTCACGCCCTCCAGGTCCTTGAAGTCCACGAAGTAGGTGATGCCGGCGTTGTTTACGAGCACGTCGACGCCGCCGAACCGCGCGACCGTCTGGGCCACCATGTCGCGCACCTCGCCGTCCCGCGAGACGTCGGCCCGGACCAGCAGGGCGCCCGCTCCCAGCGCTTCGACGTCGGCGAGCGTCCGGCGCGCCTCGGCCTCCGAGCGCGAGTAGTTGACGACGACGTTGGCGCCCCGTCTCGCCAAGGCGAGCGCCGTCTCCCGTCCAACGCCGACCGCCGATCCGGTGACGATTGCCGTCTTCCCGGCCAGTTCCATCTCGCTCCTCCTTCTGCGCTCGTGGCGATTCGGTCTCTGATTCGAATGCTAGTCGCGGGCCGCTTCTGCCGTCAATTCCCCGCGATGCGAGGCTGGAGCGCGTTCGGATTGCGGCGCTTGGGTCGATTATCTCCTGGTATGGGTTGAAGCAAGAGGAAGTGTGCAGCGATGTCTTTGGTTGAATGGGCGAGGCGCCGGACCGGGACGCGCCAGACGGCGACGCCGCGCCTCTGGCCGGTCGCGTCGGCGATCGTTCTCGGCGCGGCTTTGCTCGGGACCGCCGCCGGCTGCACGCCGCAGCAGGCGATGGAGACGAACGTCGCTATCGGCTTGAATCGCATGCGGGCCGGCAACAGCCTTCCGCCGCTCACTGTTGACCCGACGCTTTCGGCCGTCGCCCGCGAGAGAGCCACCGACATGGCGACAAAGGGCTACTTCAGCCACTCGCCGCCGGACGGCTGCGATTTTCGCTGTCTCTTCGCCAAGAGCAACGTTACGGCCGCCTGGAGCGGCGAAGTGATCGCCTGGAACGACTTCTCTGCTGCGGATACGGTCAACGAGGCGCTCCTGATGTGGCAGGATAGTACCGTGCATTTTGACCTCATCACCAATCGCTGCTTCACCCGGATGGGAACAGGCGTGGCGACAGCGCCGGACGGGCGGAACTACTACGTGGCGGTGTTTGAGGGACGGGCGCCGGGCTGTTAGCTGCGGTTGAACGTGCATGCCGCAGGATTGGCGACAAGCCCGCCGGTTGAGGGGCTGAGGCTCCTCGGCCGGCGGGCCCAAGGCATCTTGCCGCGTCTCTTTCGATTCCGTTTCGTCTCGGTCAGTTCAGGCTGCCCCGCGATTTTGTCCGGCGGGCAAGAAGCGGCGCCGGCGTTCGTTCAACTGGCGAAGGACCGCTGATAATGTTAAACTTGCTGAACACGGCATTCAGCACACGCTATGATGGCCACTCCAGTCTCAGGCGATGGCGAGCTCGTAACTCGCGCCCTCGGCGGCGAGAGCGCAGCTTTTGGCGAGCTGTACAATCGCTACTTTCCGTCAGTCTACGACTTCCTCTTTCGCACCCTCCGTGACAGCGAAGATGCCGCCGATGCGGCGCAAGAGACGTTCCTGCGCGCCATGCGGAGCCTCGCCTCGCTACCCAAGCCCGCTGCCTTTAAGAGCTGGCTCTTCTCGATAGCCTACGGTCGGGCCATGGACCGCCTCGCGCGGGGGAAGCGCCTGTTCTCGCTGCCGCCTGGAGCGGACGCCGAATCGGACTCGCTGTTCCAGCAGGTGGACTCCGAACGTCTGGCCGAACCGGAGCAGGCGCCGGAAATGCAGGAGACGGCGCGACTGGTCTGGGAAGCGGCGACTGTCCTGGACCGCCGCGCCTACGCGGTGCTCGACCTGCACGTCCGCCAGGGGCTGACAAGCGCCGAGATGGCGGAGGTGCTGGGCGTGGGCAAGGGCAACGCCTTTACGATGCTCAATCGCTTGATGCGCTCTGTCGAAGAGGTGTTCGGCGCCTACCTGCTAATGCGACGCGGTGTCGAGAGCTGCCAGGCGCTGGGGCGAATCGTCGGCCGGTTCGCCATCCCGCCGCTCACGCAGGACATGTGCCGCGCCGTCGAGCGCCACGTCGAGAACTGCGCCGTTTGCCAGCAAACCCGTCGCTCGCTCCTGGCGCCGCTGGCCGTGTTCGGCGCGTTTGCGGCCGCTCCGGCTCCGACCGGCCTGATGGAGCGCATCTGGAAGAATCTCGAGACGCAGTGGACGCGGCCCGGGCGTCGGGCGGTCAAAAAGGCCCGCCTGGGCAAGGGCCTCTGGATGCTTGCAAGGAAGTCGGAGACGGCAGAGCGCGGCTCCGGCCAGACTATCGGCGGCAGAGACCTGTTTCTAGTGCTGTGCGCCGTGCTGGTGTTGGCGGCTCTGCCCGTCATCGCCGTGTTCTCGCTGTCGGTCTCCGGCTCCAGCTCCCCGTCAGTTTCGCCCACGTCCGAGGCGGCGACAAAGCGCCCGCCGACTGCGACGCGTACCGTCGGGCCAACCCCAACGGTGACACTCACCAGGATGCCAACCTCGTCGCCCACAGAGGGGCCGCTGACGATTACGCCTGTCGGCCCGGCGACGCAGCATCCCAGACTCCTTCCAACCACTCCTCCTACCCGGAAGCCCGCGCCGAGTTCGCCGGCAACCTCGCCGGCACCGCAGCCGACCGGACCAACCACCAAGCCGCCACCGACACCTCGCCCAACGAAGACGCCCTGGGCTACGCCGCCACCCCTCTTCTAGTAAGCTCGCCCGGGAGGTCCCTTTCGCAGCGCTCTGGCGTAGAGGTGTCATCGGGAGTGCTGCTGGTCGTCGTCGGGCACGCCGCGCGGCGCTTCCGCTACTGACCGATTAGCCGGCCCACACGGGCGGATGGCGGTTCGCCCACGGCCGCGCCTGTTCGAGCTGCGCCGCCAGCCGGAACAGGGTTGCTTCGTCGCCGAAGCGGCCGATGAAGTGGGTCCCGATGGGCAGGCCCTGAGCGTTCCAGTAGAGCGGCACTGACATCGCCGGCTGCCCGGTTATGTTGCAGATCGGCGTGAAGGGAACGTATGAGGCGGCGCGGATGAACCCGAACAGCGGGTTGTCCGGCGTCGACTCCAGCGCGCCCAGCGGCAAAGGCGGCTCCGCCAGCGTGGGCGTGAGCGCGACGTCGTAGTCGACGAAAAAGCGCTGGACGTCGCGCGATATCCTCTGCAGGATCGCCACGGCTATCAAGTAATTGGACGCCGTCTGCTGCCGTCCCATGTCCGCCAGCGCGCGGGTCAGAGGCTCCAGCTCGTCGGGCTCGGCGCCGCGACCCTTGAGCAGCGCCACCCCGTCCACGTTCTCCGCTACGCCGGCCGACCAGACGACCGTGAAAGGTCCCGTCACCATCTCACCGTTGACGTCAGGCTCCTCTTCCTCGACGTAATGGCCGAGGTCGGCGCACAGCTTCGCCGCGTCGCGCACGGCGGCGACGCAGTCGGGGTCGACGGCGCTGCCAGTGAGGGACTTTGTCGTGAAGGCGATGCGCAGCTTCCCGGGATCGGCGCCCACTTCTTGCAGGTAGGGGCGCGCCGGCGGCGGCGCCCAGTACGGATCGCCGATGTCGGGCCCGCAGGTCGCGTCGAGCAGTGCGGCGCTGTCGCGGACGGAGCGCGTGAGCGCGTGTTCGATGACAAAGCCGCCCATGACGTCGCCGATGTCCGGGCTGAGCGGGATGCGGGCGCGCGTCGGCTTGAGGCCGAAGAGGCCGCAACAGGAGGCGGGAATGCGGATAGAGCCGCCGCCATCGTTGCCGTGGCCCATCGCCACCATGCCCGACGCCACCGCGGCCGCCGTCCCACCGCTTGACCCGCCCGAGCTGTGCTCCGTGTTCCAGGGATTGCGGGTCGGCCCGAAGAAGTGCGGCTCGGTTGTCGGCAGGATGCCGAACTCGGGGGTGTTCGTCTTGCCAAGGATGATAAGGCCTGCCCGCTTGTACCGGGCGACCAGCTCGCTGTCGTGGTCGGGCACGTTGTCCTTCAGGAAGGCGGTGCCCCAGGCCATGCGAACACCGGCGTACGAGGCCATGAGGTCCTTCAGGAGGAACGGGACGCCGGCAAACGGGCCTTCCGGCAGCGGTCCCGACGCCGCCTGCCGCGCCAGGTCGTACATCGGCGTGATGACGGCGTTCAGCTTCGGATTGAGGCGCTCAATGCGCTCGATGGCCGCCTCGATGAGCTCGATGGGCTTGACCTCTTTCAGCCTAACGAGCTCCGCCTGTGCTGTTGCGTCGAGTGTTACGAAATCGTCCATCGCGAGATTTCCTCCTTCGTTTCAGAGGCGGGTGTAGGGCGATCTTGCGTCAGCCGGCGGCGGCGGTCAAGCCCGCGTAGTCTCTTCTCTTGCGTTCGCGGTTGCCTCGTGGCTTCAAAGAGAATTAAAGACTAGCCGGTTTGTGCCGTTACTGATTCAGGAGGGGCAATCTTGTTTCGCGTTACCGACGGTATTGACGGCCACCAAGTGATCGACCCCTTCGCCTCCAGCGACTCCCGCGTCATCGAAACGCTCTCGACCGCGTGGTCTCGCCACACTCGCAACCACGTCCGCGCGCTTGTCGAGCAGTGGCAGCTCGATCTGGACACGCACGACAGCTATTCGGGCCTGCATTCGCAGCTCGCGGCACAGCACGCCCTCGCCCTGGCCCGCTGCGCCCGGCTGTCCTCCGATGAGGTTGGCGCGCTCTGGATAGCCGGGCGCGTTTACGATCTGGGCAAGATCGCCCTTCCAGTCGATCTGCTGACAAAGGACGGACCTTTGAACAGCGCTGAGATGCTGGTCCTGCGCTCCCACGTTTCCGTCGGCTACGACCTGCTGCGCGAATGGCCGGTTCTGCGGACGTCGCCCCACTGGCTGCACGACCTTGTGCTGGAGACGGTCCTTTTCCATCACGAGCGCTGGGACGGGGAAGGTTATCTGCGCGGCAAGCACGGCGAGCAGATCCCCTTGCCGGCGCGCATCATGGCCATCGCCGACGCCTACAGCGCCATGATCCTGAATTCGCCGTATCGCGTCGCGCGGAAGCCGGCACAGGCGCTGCGAGAGATCGGCGAGAAGGCGGGCAGCCAGTTCGATCCGCATCTGGCGCGACAATTCGTCCAAGCCCTCAGGTTGGGCGCGCGCCACACCGGCGTCGTGCTGCCGCCGAATCACGACGACAGACAAGACATCTCCATAGTCGCCTGAGGCGGAGGGGCTATTCTCGCGCCTCTCGCCAGGCGGCGAGCCGGGCCATCGCTCGGAAAGCACGCTCGAAGTCCGGGTAGACCGCCAGGCCGGCTTCGGCGCAGCCCTGGTAGAACACCTCGAACGCTTCCATGCTTTTGGCGTTGT
>JBEKXP010000114.1:0-6869 GCA_049511815.1 Dehalococcoidia bacterium | reverse complement strand
GTAACAATAGGCCTGACGAACGGCACCAACACGGAAATCACCGCCGGCCTCACCGAGGGCCAGACAATAATCATCCCCGGCGCCACGGCCTCAACGACGAGCACGAGCGCCACCTCCAACACTCAGCAGGGTGGCGCGCTCTTCTTCGGAACCGGTGGCGCAGGGGATGGAGGCGGTACGAGGTCGTTCACCGTTCCCGGCGGCCGTTGAGGAGACTGAACATGATCGAGCTTCGCGGGATATACAAGATATACCGCGCCGGTGACGTGCCGGTCCCCGCTCTGCGCGGCATCGACCTGGACATACAGCGTGGCGAGTTCCTGGCCATCGTCGGAGCGTCCGGGTCCGGCAAGTCCACCCTGATGCACATCCTCGGCTGCCTCGACAGGCCGTCGCGCGGCAGCTACCGATTCGAAGGCCATGACGTGCACCGCATGACCGACGCCCAACTCGCGACCATACGAAACCGGCGCATCGGCTTCGTCTTCCAGGCGTTCAACCTTCTCTCGCGCTGGCCGGCAGCCGCCCAGGTGGAGCTGCCGCTGATCTATAACGGCTCCAACCACCGAAAGCAGAGAGCGCTGCGCGCCTTGTCGGAGGTAGGCCTGCGCCATCGCGCGCACCACCGGCCGACGCAGCTCTCCGGCGGCGAGCAGCAGCGCGTCGCCATCGCCAGAGCACTGGTGACGAATCCGGCGCTGATCTTGGCCGACGAGCCGACCGGCGCCCTCGACTCGAAGACCACGGTCGACCTGATGGAGATGTTCGTACGCCTCAACAGCCAGCGCGGCATGACAATAGTGCTGGTGACGCACGAGCTCGAAGTCGCCGCCTACGCCCGCCGGGTTGTTCAGATGCTCGACGGGCGCATCATCTTTGACGGACCAACGGAGCAGATCATTCCGGCGCATGTTGCCCCCAAGATCGGGGAGGTCGCTCCCTCCGCGGCGCGAGAGGAGGCGAAGGCATGATCGTCTTCAGCATGATCCAGGCAGCGGTGATGGCGCTGACCACGAACAAGCTGCGCACCATCCTCACCATGCTCGGAATCGTTATCGGCGTGGGCGCGGTCATCTCCCTCATGGCGGCAGGCCAGGGCGCGAAACAAGGCGTGACGAAGGAGGTCAGCGGTCTCGGCAGTAACCTCCTCTTCATCCAGTCGCAGAACAACACGAGCAGCAGCAGTAGTAGTAGTAGTAGTAGCAGCAGCGGCAGCAGTGGCAGAAGCACCAGCACCAGATCATTCAACCCCTTCTCTCTAACGACTGACGACGCCGCAGCCCTGCAGAACAACCCGCAACTGCCGTATTCCAGCGCCGTGGTCGCCCAGTACAGCCTGACCCTGAGCACACAGCTCACCGGCAACGGGCGCACGGCGACGGCGACGGCGATGACCGCGACCCAGCCCGACTATACGTCCGTCCGCGACTGGAAGGTGGCTTCGGGCAGCTTCATCACCGACAACGACATGACCACCAAAGCTACGAACGTCGTGCTCGGCGCACAGGTGGCGCAGGACCTCTTCGATACGCCTGCCAACGCCATCGGCCAGGACGTACGCCTCAGCTTCGGCCCGTTCTCCCTGAACCTCACCGTCGAAGGCGTCATGCAGGCGCGCGGGGCCGCCGGCACAGGCACCGACGACACGACGATAATCGTGCCGCTCACGACTTTCCAGGAGAGAGTGCCTTTTGGCCGCAGCCCAACCGGCCAATCGAACATTCAGGAGATCATTGTTAAGGTGACCTCGAGCGACAAGGTGGACCAAACCAAGGCCGCCATCAACACCGTCATGCTGGACCGCCATCAGACCCAGGACTTCGTGGTGCAGTCGCAGAGTGACCTCACGTCCGCAGCCAGGAACGTCAGCAAGACGCTCACGATACTGCTCGGCGCCATCGCCGGCATCTCGCTCATCGTCGGCGGCATCGGCACGATGAACATCATGCTCGTGTCCGTGACGGAGCGGACGCGGGAGATCGGCATTCGCAAGGCAGTCGGCGCCAAGCGGCAGGACATCCTTATCCAGTTCATCATCGAGGCGCTCCTGGTCACGCTGGTCGGCGGCGCTATCGGCATCATAGTCGGAGTGCTGGCGGCAAGGATTGCCAATGGCCAGTCGTTCGGGACGAGCTCTGCGGTCACAACGCTGGTGACGCCGTTTAGCATCGTGGTCGCCTTCACCGTCTCGGCCGCCATCGGCCTCTTCTTCGGCATATATCCGGCTTTCCGGGCATCTCGCCTTGACCCGATCGAGGCGCTACGCAGTGAGTAAGAGCAAGAAAGGGAGGTAGCGAGGGTGAACAGGGGACGAATCCGGCCGGCAATCATCGCGCCGGCGCTTCTGACGCTTATCGTCGGACTCGCCGCAGTCTCGACGGCCTGCGGCGGCGGTTCGAGCAAAGCGGCTTCGACGCCGACGGCAATGCCGCTGCCTTCCCGTGGTGCCGCCGCCCAGGGGACCCCCCGCTTCCGGGGCACTGGGACGCCCGGCGCCCTTGAAACGGCCCGCGCTGAAGGCACGCCGTTCCCGTTTGGGACTCCGGGGGCTTTCGGCACCCCAGGCGCCCGTGGCGGAATGTTCCTGGGCGACATTAACCCCGCCCTGGCCGGCTTCCTCGGCATCTCCCAGGACCAGCTCCAATCTGAGCTTTCGGCTCAGGGCGCCACAATGGCGACGGTCGCGCAGGCGCACGGAAAGTCCCGCGACGACCTCAAAGCGTTCCTGACGCAGCAGATCCAGGCCAATGCAGACCAGGCGGTGGCGAACGAGCAAATGACTCAGGACCAGGCGAACCAGATGGTGCAAAGCACAACGAGCAATCTCGATAGCTTGATCGACGGGAATGGACTCCGCGGGTTCGGCAGGCCGCCTGGAGCCGAAGGCACACCAGGGCCGCAAGAGACGCCTCCGGCAACGCCTTGAGGCAACGCCTGAAGTTGCTGGTAGGATCACCGGCGCTGCAAAATAGAATAAGGTGCGATGACGATATGGACGAAAAGCCGATCCTGGTAGCAGACGACGACGCGCATACGGTAGAGCTCGTGTCGCTGTACCTGCGGCGCGCGGGCTATCACGTCGAAACTGCCTGCGACGGCGAAGAGACGCTTCGCAAGGCGCGGGAGTCGCTGCCGGCGCTGATCGTCCTCGACATCATGATGCCCGGGCCCGATGGCCTTCAGATCTGTCGCAAGCTGCGCGGCCAGACGCCCATCTTGCTACTGACGGCGCGGGCTTCCGACATCGACAGAATCGCCGGCCTGCGCCTCGGAGCGGACGACTACGTGACGAAGCCGTTCAACCCGGACGAACTGGTGGCGCGCGTGGCGGCAGTGCTCCGCCGCGCCGGCTCGGGCACCGCAACCCGCACCGAGCGAGTGCGAGTCGGGCCGCTTTCAATGGACATCGACTGCCGTGAGGCGCGCGTCGGCGAGGAGTCGATCTCACTCACGCCGCGGGAGTTCGACCTCCTGCTGGCGTTCGCTCACTTCCCCAACGTCGTGCTGGACAGGGACCGTCTGCTCGACCTCGCCTGGGGGACCTCGTTTTACGGACACCGCACCGTCGACGTGCACGTGGCGCGGCTTCGCGAAAAGCTGGCCGACCGCGGCGTGCACATCGAGACGGTCTGGGGCACGGGCTACCGCCTCGTCCAGGAGAACTAGCATGACGCCGCTTGCTGCCTTCCATCCCCGCACTCTGCGCGGCAAACTGGTGACAGCGAGCATTCTGCTGGTAATAGGCTCGCTGGTGCTGGCCGGCGGCGTTTTCGTTGCCCTGACGCACGGTCAGGAGAAGCAGCGGGCGCTGGACCACACCGAAGCGACGGCGCCGGTCATCCACGGCCAATTCTTACAGCTCCTGCTGGACGGCGATTCGCTTTCGCAGCTTCAACAGTACACCCGCACCGCAGCGGCCGAGTACAATGAGCGGATCCTTCTGTTCGATTACTCCGGCGTCGTCGTCGAGGACACCGGCGGAGGGCTATCGGGCGCGCAACTGCAAGTCCAGGAGAGCTCGTTGCCGGCCAACGGCGATTCACCGCCCGTTCGCGGTGACTACTATCGTACGTGGCAGCTCGAAGGGGGAACCGGCGGCAGCGTCATCCTGGCGGCGGTCTCCCCGCCGTTGACCAGCCGAGGGCAACGGATCACAATCCCACCGCCGGGCAACTCGGCCATCGCAGATCCCTCGCAGAGCGCCACCGAGGTTGCGCCTTACCGCCTGGCTATCGTCATTCCGGACGACACGTTCGCCCGCGCCTGGCTAAACGTCCTGCCGTGGCTGGCGCTGGCAGCCGTAATCGCGCTTCCGGTTGCCATCCTCTCGGCAGTAGTGATCAGTCGCAACATCACCCGTCCTCTAAGCAAGCTGACCGTGGCCGCCGACCAGATGGCGCAGGGCGCCTTCGACATTGACGTGCCGGCGGACCGCGGCGACGAAGTGGGCCAGTTGTCGCGAGCGTTCTCGTCCATGGCGACGAGCGTGGGAGAAACACAGGACCAGATGCGCGCCCTGCTGGCCAACGTATCGCACGACATGCGCACGCCGCTGACGTCGATAATGGGGTTCGCCCAGGCGCTCCGAGGCGGCGTAATCCAGGGCGAAAAGGAATCGAAGCACGCCGGCGACGTGATCTATGAGGAGGTCACGAAGCTGTCGGAGCGGCTGAACGACCTGCTGTTCCTGTCGGAGATTGAGGCCGGCCAGGCGCTTGTTCAGCGCGAAGACGTCGACCTATCGGCGCTTGCAGCGAAAGCCGTCGAGCGGACCACCGCTGGAGCCGCAGAGCGAAACGTTACCATCGCCTGCGACATTACACCCGGCGTCCACGCTTTCGTCGACGGGGCCAAGCTGGAACGAGCGCTGGAGAACCTGTTGGACAATTCCCGCAAGTTCACTCCGGCTGGCGGCGAGGTGCGCGTCCACGCCTTCAACAACGGGAACCAGCAAGTCTGCATTGAAGTCGCCAACACCGCGACGGACGTCGATGTGGAAGAACTCCCGCGCCTGTTCGACCGGTTCTATCGTCGCGACCGGGCCCGCACCGGGCCATCGGCGGGAAGCGGCCTCGGCCTGCCCATCGCCCGCGACCTCGTGGAGCTGCACGGCGGCAACCTCGAAGCCCAAGTGACGGACAGCACCATCACCTTCCGGATGACGCTCCCGGCGTCCCTCCCCTCAGCCTGACTCGACTTCCGAGCTCCGACAAATAAGAAAGTGACGCCCGCGATTTGCGGGCGTCACTTCTTGTTCTGCCTTTAAGCGGCTGAGCTAGTCAAACCATCCCCATCCCGGGTGACTGTGTGACAGCCAGTTATCGCGCAGTCTCTCTAGCAGGTTGAGGAGGGAATTCCACTCTCTGCACTCGAATGACCGTCTGCTGTGGCTGTCATCGCAGTAGCGATCGATCAGCTGCTCTAGCCTGTCGATGAGCGTGTCATACGGCGTGACCCGCGGCTTGGGCGTCGAAGTCGCCGTCGGCTTACGCGTCGCTGTCGCTGTCGGCTTACCCGTCGCTGTCGCTGGCACAGACGTCGCGGTCGCTGGTAAGGACGTCGCGGTCGCTGGTAAGGACGTCGCAGTCGCTGGTAAGGACGTCGCAGTCGCTGGCACAGACGTCGCAGTCGGTGGCACAGACGTCGCAGTCGGTGGCACAGACGTCGCAGTCGCTGTGGCGGTCGGGGCCGGCGTAACGGGCTCCACAATGACGAAAGGAGACAGGCTCGTGGTCTGGCCGCAGATAACGTTGTTCACAGTGTCGACAGATACCGTGATGTCCACGAATGCTCCGTCCACGTAATGCATGAGCTTGAGGTCCGACTCCGGCCCCACTACCTGCGTCGGGTCATAGCTTATGCAGACCGTTACGAGACCGGAGAAGGTCGCAGTCGTGTTGATGTCGAAGTAGACCGGCTGCCCGTCGATGCCCACAACCTGGTAGCCGGCTGGCACTGCTGGCCCGCTGTTGCCGAGATCGACTGAGGTATCGCCGCTCCCGGTGACGGTCGAGAACGTGGTCTCCACTCCGCCTGTGGAACCCAAGCCACCATTCAAGTCCACGGTGATATTCGTGCCCGGGAACGTGTTTCCCGTAGGCGTGAAGGTCGGCGTCGGCGTGAAGGTCGGCGTCGCCGGAACCGTCGTATCCGTCGGCGTAGGCGTGATCGTCGGCGGAACCGTTGTGCCGGTCGGCGTCGGCGTGAAGGTCGCCGTCGGCGTGAAGGTCGGCGTCGCCGGTACCGTCGTATCCGTCGGCGTCGGCGTGATCGTCGGCGGAACCGTCGTGCTGGTCGGCGTCGGCGGAACCGTTGTGCCGGTCGGCGTCGGCGTAAAGGTCGCCGTCGGCACCGGCGTATCCGTTGGCGTCGGCGTGATCGTCGCCGGAACCGTTGTGCCGGTCGGCGTCGGCGTCGGTGTGAAGGTCGACGTCGGCACCGGCGTGAAGGTCGCCGTCGGCACCGGCGTGAAGGTCGCCGTCGGCACCGGCGTGAAGGTCGCCGTCGGCACCGGCGTAAAGGTCGACGTCGGCACCGGCGTGAAGGTCGACGTCGGCACCGGCGTAAAGGTCGCCGTCGGCACCGGCGTAAAGGTCGCCGTCGGCATCGGCGTGAGCGTGACCGTTGCTGTCGACGTCGGCGTTCTCGTTGCCGTCGGCGACGGCGTCGGAGTGTAGGTCGATGTCGGCGTCGGCGTTCTCGTTGCCGTCGACGTCGGCGTCGGCGTTCTCGTTGCCGTCGGCGTATTCGTTGCGGCGGTTGTCGGTGTCGGCGTTACACCCTTGTAGTCCGTCCCGCCGAAGCACCTGTTCACGTCGCCACCCACTGCCGGGCAGCGAACCAGGGAGATCTGCGTTTTCGAGGTGAGG
>JBEKXP010000113.1:0-6898 GCA_049511815.1 Dehalococcoidia bacterium | reverse complement strand
CTGCCGCTCGTCTTCGATTAGCCGCGCTAGACGACGTCCGGGCGAGGCCATTTCAGGTCGCAGCTAAGACAGCGCGCCTGAATGAGCTGGTCGCCGCGCCAGTAGCTCAGCGTGAAGCTTTTCTTGCAGCGAGGGCACTCCGGCACGCCGATCTTGACCTCGTGCTTCGGCTCTTCGCGGGCGCGCGGCTTGTCGGGACTGTCACCGGTCGCCATTGGCTGCCTCCTCGCGCCAATTGTACACGATCGGCCGGTCGCGATGCGCGTCTGACCGCGAACCGGCGACTGCGTTAGAATGACGTCGATCTAAGCACGGCGGCGACCGCGGGGGCTTCCTATGAAACAGCAGATCCAGGTGACGACGACGACTTCGTCGCGAGAGGAGGCGGAGCGGATCGCGGAGGCGCTCGTCGAGGCGCGACTGGCGGCCTGCGTCCAGATCGTCGGACCGATAGCGAGCGTCTACCGGTGGAAGGGCACTGTCGAGAGGGCAACGGAGTGGCTATGCATTGTCAAGACGGAGCGCCGCCTGTACGCTGAGGTCGAGGCCGCGATCAAGCGCCTGCACTCGTATGAAGTGCCGGAAGTCCTGGCCACCGAGGTCGTCGAAGCCAGCGAAGCCTATCTCAACTGGCTTCAAGAGGAGCTGGCAGGCCCGGAGGACGGCGCCGACGATTCGTAGCGCTGCAACCCCAGCACTCGACCTATCACGTCGCTCCAGCGCAGGTTCGAGGCGCCGCCGATCGTGATGTCGCGCCCGGCGAAGGCGCGGATGGCCGCCGCAACGAAGAGCGCCGAGACGCCGAGCAGCAGGCCGATGTGCCCCCAGTTGAGCCCGCGCACCAGCGGCTCGCCGGCGCCGTAGTAGTAGAACGGCGAGGCGTATTTCAGGCCGGACAGGCTGTGGACGGCGGCGGCGATGGTGTTGAAGAAGTAGCCGAGCGTCGCCAGGGCGGTGGCCCCGCCGGCGGCGTAGGCGCGATTCGGCAGAACGGCGCCGAACCACAGCGAAACGGCGTAGTAGAAGAGCGCCATCGGCAGCATGTTGGCGGAAGCGAGCGCCACGCCCTTCAGCGTGAGGTTGATGTCGACGAAGGGGACCGAGAGGAGAAAGCCCAGGAAGCCGAAGCCGGCGATTATCGCAGCGCCGACGCTGATGCCGATCGTCTTCTGGACCACCATCCCCCAACGCGTGATCGGCTGCGACATCAGCAGGTCGATCGTGCCGCTGCCTTCCTCACCGGCGATGGCGCCCGTGCCCTGAATGACCACGTAGACGATCAGGAGGATGGGGATCCAGCTAAAGTACTCGGCGCTGACGAAGCCCGGCGCCGTCGAGTAGGCGAGGTCGCTGCCGAGGAGCGCCTGGACGGCCTGCGGGAGCTGGATGCTCGCCACCGTGGTGCGGTACGAAGGCCAGAGGAAGACGATTGACGCCGCCATGAGCGTGAACGTCAGGCCGAAGCCCACGACCTGCCAGCGCTGATCGCGCAGGCCCTTTCTAGCGACGCTCAGCAACCGCATCGACCTCCTCTTCCTCCTGGGGTGTCTCGGTCTCGTCGGCGTAGTGGGCGAGGAAGAAGTCCTCAAGACTCGGCTGCTCCGTCCGGAGGTCGACGACGCGGTAGGCGGCGATAGCCTTGACGGCGGCGTCCAGCCCGTCGAGCGCCTGGATGCGGACGGTCGTGCCGTCGCGGCGCAGCTCCCGGACGCCGGGCAGCGCGAACAGGTCCGCCGGCGGCGGCTCGGCGAACGTCACCTCCAGCACGTGCACGGCCCTCGACTTCAGCCGCGCGATGTCTTCGACAGCGACGATGTTGCCAGCGCGGATGATCGCGACGGCGTGGCTCAGCCGCTCGACCTCCGGCAGGACGTGTGACGAGAAGAAGACGGTCCGCCCTTCGCCGACCGCTTCCTCCAGCAGCCTGGCGACCTCCTGCTGCACAAGCGGGTCGAGGCCGCTGGTCGGCTCGTCGAGGATGAGGAGGTCTGGACGATGCATGAGCGCCTGCACTAGTCCCAGCTTCTGCTTGTTCCCCTTGGAAAGGGCCCGAATGGGCACCGAGGGGTCGAGCTCCAGGCGGTCGAGCAGCTCCTGCCGGAAGCGGCGGTCGCGCTTCTCCGGGCGAAAGGAGTCGATGAAGTCGAGGAAGGCGTGGCCGCGCAGCCCGTCGTACATCCGCAGGTCGCCGGGAAGGTAGCCGCAGCGGCGTCGCACTGCGACGGAGTCGCGCTGGGCGTCGAGGCCGAGGACGCGGGCGACGCCGGCAGTAGGGCGAATGAGGTCGAGGAGGACGCGGATGGTTGTCGTCTTGCCGGCGCCGTTGGGTCCGAGGAAGCCGAAGATCTGGCCGGTCGCGATAGTGAGGTCGATGCCGCGGAGGGCGCGAACCCGCCCGTAGTCCTTGACGACGGACCGAAGCTCAATGGCGGCGGTCACGAAGCGCCTCCGAAATCACCAATTAGCTTGCCTATTGGATTATATCGCCTCGCGAAGGGAGGGTCAGCATGTGGGGAAGGGAGGGGGAAGCTGCGTCACGTTCGCCGAGGCCGAGTCGCCGTCAGAACTTGATGATGCTGCGCGCGACCTCGCCGCGCTTCAGCGCTTCGAACGCGTCGTTTATGTCCTCGAGCCGGTACACGCGCGAGATCAGCTCTTCCAGCTTCAGGCGGTGCGTCATGTACAGCTCCACCAGCGCCGGCATGTCCATGCGAAAGCGCGTCGAGCCGTAGAACGAGCCTTGGAGCGTCTTCCCCAGGAACAGGCCCGTCGACCGAATGGTGATTGATGCTGCGACGGGCGGCATGCCGACCATCACCACCTCGCCGCCCTTGTTCGCCGCTTCGAACGCCTGCGCCACCACCTCCGGGATGCCGATCACCTCGAACGAGTAGTCGACGCCGCCCGGCACAAGCTCGCGGATGCGGGCGACCGCGTTCTCCTTTGTCGCGTTGATCGTGTCCGTCGCGCCGAACTCGCAGGCCAGCGCCAGCTTGTTCTCCAGCGTATCGACGGCGATGATTCGGGTCGCGCCGGCGAGGCATGCCCCCTGAATCACGTTCAGGCCGACGCCGCCGCAGCCGAACACCGCCACGCTGCTGCCTAGCCTCACCTTCGCCGTGTTTGTCACTGCGCCCACGCCCGTCATCACGCTGCAGCCGATGAGCGCCGCTTTGTCCAGCGGCATGTCGTCGCGGATCTTCACGACCGCCGTCTCATGCGTAACCGTCTGCTCCGCAAACGCCGACACCGCCGTCTGGTGGTAGATGACCTGATCGCCCTTGCGAAAGCGCGTCGTCTTGTCGAGCATTCGCGACGAAGGGCCGGCCTCGCACAGATAGGGTCTGCCTTCGGTGCAGTAGCGACAGACACCGCAGGATGGCACCCACGAGAAGATGACGTGGTCGCCTTCGGTGACACGCGTCACGTGCGACCCCACCTTCTCGACGACGCCGGCGCCCTCGTGGCCCATCACCATCGGCAGGCGCGCCGGCCACAGCCCTTCGATGAAGTGGAGGTCGCTGCGACAGATGCCGGCCGCCGCCATCCTCACCATCACCTCATGCGACTGCGGCTCTTCGATCTCGATCTCCTCGACGACGAGGGGCGTCTTCGGTTTGTATAGGACCGCGGCTTTCATGCGGCACTCTCCTTAGCGCTTTCGGCGGAGCGCCAGGCGCGCCAAGCGGCGGCCGCGAGCGCGCCCGAACCCCAAACGCCGGCGAGGAACGCAATCGCCCAGCCGGCAACAGGCACGAGAAGCACGACTTGAAGAACGATGACGCCCAGCGTCGTCGCCGCGTAGGGGTGGTCGACGGGCCGCGTGCCGCCTCCCAGCGAAAGCAGGGCCGCGCCCAGTCGCGTGCCTGCCGTCACGTAGCCGAAAAGCCCGAGGAGCGGCAGGACGGCCAGCAGTAAGGCGAGGCCCGCCGGAATGCCGATGACCGTGATCAGCGCAAACACACCCAGGACGGGCAGCACGATCCACACCACGACCGCTCCAAGAATGCTGTACGGTAGCTCCCCGGTAAGCGCCATCGCCGCTCGCGAAAGTTGGCGCCCGCCGATTGCGGCGAAGACCAGTCCCGCGACCACGGCCGTCAGCGTCAACCCAAGCCAGAGCAGCCAGAAGAAGGCACCGCGGAAGAAGCCGGAGCCGCGCCGGTTGATGCCGTGGTCGACGATGGCTCCGCTCTGGCGGTTCACCGTGCCGCGGATGATCGTGACGTGGTCGACGTGGGAGCCGCCCTCCAGTGTGACGGTGCCCTTGATTACCGTGACGGCGCCGTTGACGTCGCCGGCGATATCGGCGTTGCCGTTGATGACGGTGAGCCTGCCCGTGACGGTGCCGGCGATGTTCGCGTCGCCGCGGATGACGACGACGGAGCCGACGCTTTCGTTCGGCGGCAGGGTGTAGGTGCCGTGGAGCCGCAGCGCGAAGCCGCCCTGGTTCCCGCTGTCCGCCGATGCCGTCATCGGCAGCAAGGCAGCGAATGCGACGCACAGGACCAGCGGCAGTCGACGCAGCACGGTTCCCTCCCTATCGCCAATATACGTTGACCGTCGCTGCGCTGTCGAGCGGGACGTCTCCGCTGAAGAGCGAACGGGATGGTACGCTACTGGAAGTTCGTCGACGAGTTCCCGATGACGGTCACCGGGAAGTACCAGAAGTTCCGCATGCGGGAGATGTCAACCGATGAGCGCGGTCTTCGGCGGGCCGCAGGCAGCAAGACCGCCTGATCATTTCCCTTTCGAGGCGTGCTCTCCCTCGGTCAGAGGGCTCTCCACAATGCGCCCGTCGCGCATGTAGACCGTGCGGTCCGCTGCTTCAGCGACGTGGACGTCGTGGGTCGCCAGGAGGATCGTAACGCCGTGCTCGTCGCGAATGCTGCGGAACAGGGCCAGCAGGTGGTCGACGGCGACGGAGTCGAGGTTGCCGGTCGGCTCGTCGGCAAGGATGATCGAGGGGTTGTTCGCCAGCGCCCGCGCGATGGCCAGCCGCTGACGCTCGCCACCCGACAGGCGCGGCGGTGTCGCCTTCTCCTTGTCGGAAAGGTCCATCTCCGCCAGGAGCTGCCTTGCGCGCTGCAGCCGTTCAGCGTGGCCCGTGCCTGTGCCGAACATCGGAATCTGCACGTTTTCCATGGCGGTCAGGTTCGGGAGCAGGTTGTGCAACTGGAAGACAAGGCCGATTTCCTGGCGACGGAAGCGGTCGTTGCCGGCGGAACGCAGGTCGCGGCCGTTGACGATTATCCTGCCGCTGGTCGGCATATCCAGCGCGGCGAGCAGGTGGAGCAAAGTCGATTTGCCACAGCCGGAAGGGCCCATCAGGGCAACGAACTCGCCGCGGGCTATCGTTAGGTTCACACCGTCCAGGGCGCGGGTGACGGAATCGTAAACCTTGACGACGTCGGTGGCCTGAATCGCCGGGCCCTCGGAACCGCCGTTGCCGCTATTCATGCCGCAGCGCCTCCATCGGCTCCAGCAGCGCGGCTCGGGCCGCCGGATAGATCGCGCCGAAGAACGCAACGCCAACAGCCACTCCCAGCGCCTGCCCGAACACCGAAGCCGGGTACTCCGGGTGGAAGAAGCCGACGACCTGCGGCAGTTGCTTGATTACCTGCACAGCGGCGAACCCGAGGCCGGTGCCAATGAAGGCGCCGGCAAGGGCGATGAGAAGGGCTTCTCCCATCACCATGATCACGATGCGCCCTCGCGACCATCCCACCGCGCGCAAGACGCCGAACTCACGCGTCCGCTCGAAGACGGACATGAGCGTCGTGTTCATGACGCCAATGGCGCCCATGAAGAGGGCCAGCACGGAGACGCCGACATCGGCGGCGCTGATCAGGCCCAGGTTGCGGTCGACGAGCCCGAACTGCGACGCGGTCTGGACGCAGGCAAGCTCCGGGTGGTCGTTCTGGATCTGCGCTTGCAGGGCGGCCAGGTCAGTGCCGGGCTTCGTCTTTACGAAGAGGAGTGTAACCTGGCCCGCCAGGCGCGTCCGGCCCTGCAACCAGAGCAACGGCACCATCGCCGCGCTGTCGGCGAACGGGTTCCCAACGCTGTAGATGCCGACGATGGTGAATGTGATGGTGTCGATGGTCACCTGGTCGCCGACGGTCTTGTGCAGGTCCTGGGCGGTGCGAAAGCCAAGGATTATCTCGTCGGTCGCGTCGGCCGTGTAGGCGCGCCCCTGGAGGATCTGGACGCCGAACGGGGCCAGCTCGTCCGGCGGGATGCCGAGCTCGAGGAAGAACGGGTTGCCGTTGAAGCTGACGCCGTCGACAAGAACGCCGACGGTCTCCTGGACTTGAGGGTAGGACTTAACGGCCGCTACCTCCCGCTCGTCGAGGCTGCTGTACAGAACGTCCGATACGCCCTTCTGGGCGACGGTGAAGTCGGCCTTTCCGATTTGGAGGATCGAGATGGCGGTCTGCTTGAGGCTGTACGTAAGCACGCCCATGGCGACGACCATCATGATGGCGATAGCGACTGCGAGCGCGGTCAGGGATGACCGCACTTTGCGGGTGAGGACGTTACGGGGAATAAGCCCAAGGAAAGACATTCCCTGTCCTTTCCCTCAGAGGAACTCGTGTTTGAGCTAGGGTGACGAATTCCAGCGCCCGTTGGGTCAACTGTCGCACATTGCGCGGCGTTTTACAAGCGAGGCGGCAGCAGGAGGTACGAAGTTCGTGTTTGGGGGTGCGTCCGCCGAAGGCGGACGCCGGAACGCACGCCGCTGTCAACGATCGCCCGGCAGTTGGGTCGATGTCGCATGGATCGAGCGAGACGGCAGTGGGAGGTGCGATGGTCGACTCGGGTTGCGCTCCTCGCTTCGCTCGTCGCGCCGATGACAAGCCCCCACCTACCGGAAGCGCGCCTTCCAGATCAGCGG
>JBEKXP010000112.1:0-6915 GCA_049511815.1 Dehalococcoidia bacterium | reverse complement strand
CGGTCCGGCTCTGCCTCCTGGCCGGCTGCGAGTGCTGACGAAGGCCGGCATCGGCAGCGTCGTCGACGTGCGCAGCGAAGCTTCCGATGAAGAATCGGCGCTTGCCCGGCATAACCTCGCGTTCCTGCACGTCGCCGTCGATGACCGCGAAGCGCCGAGCCAGGACCAGCTCGACGCGGCAACCAACTGGACGCTGGCGGAGATCGCGGCGGGCCGCAAGGTCTACATCCACTGTCGCAGCGGCATCGGCCGCAGCCCCAGCATCGCCTGCGCCGTCCTCGTGGCGATTGGCTACCCCCTGGCCGACGCCTACCAGATCATCCGCCGACAGCGCCCCTGGGCCGCCTTCAGCGAATCGCAGCGCGCCGCCCTCGAGGAGTTCGAACGGCGGCGGCGTGAACAGGCCGCTCCGACCACCTAGGGCAAAGCCTGCTTCTTCGCTGCCGGAATCGCACCTCTGCTAAGCCGTCTAGACGCGCCGGAAGCCGCGCTGCGCGTCGCGGAATCCACGGATCGGTGGTTTTCGTGCGTCCCTCTGGGGATTCCCCTGATTGAGCCCCCTGCATCCGGTGAGCGACCATATGTCAAGCGTCCGACTATTGCTGGAAAGGAATCCGCATGGAGCTCACCCGCTACATTTCCCTGGTCCGTCGCTGGTGGTGGTTGCTGGTCCTGGGCACGCTGATATGCGGGATTGCCAGCTTCGGCATCAGCAAAACTCTTACCCCTATCTACCGATCCACTGCTACTCTCCTGGTAAATCAGACGCAGGTCCCCGGGACCATCGCCTACAACGACATTCTTACGAGCCAGAGGCTCACGTCCACCTACAAAGAGCTCATCGAAGAGCGGCCCGTCCTTCAGTCGGTGATCGACCGGCTGAACCTGCCGCTCACCCGCGAGCAACTCGCATCAAAGATGACTGTCAGCGTCGTGACGGACACTCAGCTCTTGCGGCTTTCCGTCGAGGACTCGGACCCGGCGCTGACGAGCAGCATCGCCAACACGGCGGCGGCCGCATTCATCGAGGAGAACACGCAGAACAAGCTGAGCCGCCCCGGCGACGTCAGCATCGTTGAGGCGGCGACTACGCCCACGACGCCGGTCAAGCCGAACATCAAAATCAACACCGCGCTTGCCGCCTTCGTCGGCCTGCTGCTGGCCGGTGGCATCGCCCTTCTCATTGAATACCTCGACGACACCATAAAGTCGCCTGACGACCTGGAAGCCGTCGGCCTACCCTCGTTGGGCGGCGTGGCGCGCTTCCACCAGCTGAAGGACCCGGCTGACAACCTCATCGCCGGATCGTTGTCGCGACGCCACTTCGCCGAGGCCTATCGCGTCCTGCGCACGAACGTCCAATTCAGCACCATCGACCGGCCGGGCCAGACGCTGCTCGTGACCAGCGCCAATCCGCGCGAGGGAAAGAGCACGACGGCTGCCAACCTGGCGCTGGTCACAGCGCAGGCGGGGAAGAGAGTCATCCTGGTTGATTCCGACCTGCGCCGGCCGTCCATCCACCGCTTCTTCGGCTTGAACAACGAGCAGGGACTCACCAACCTGCTCCTGACCCCGCAGCCAACGATAAACGGCTACTTGCAGCGCACCCGTTTCGAGAACCTGTCGGTCGTTACCAGCGGTCCTTTGCCGCCCAACCCGTCGGAACTGCTCGCTTCCCGACGCCTCGATTCGGTGCTGGACGCGCTGCGTTCGCAGGCGGACGTCGTCATAATCGACAGCCCGCCGACGCTGCCGGTCGCCGACGCCAGCATCCTCGCGTCGAAGGTGGACGGCACGATGCTGGTAGTCGACACGAGCAAGACGCGTATGCAGGCCCTTCGCCGCACCCGCGAGGCGCTCGACAGGTCGAAGACGCACCTGCTGGGAGCAGTGCTGAACAAGCTGAAACGCCGGACCGGCGGCTATTACTACTACTACCACTACTACACGCCGGACGGCGAGAAGAAAGAGCGCCGCCGCAAGAAGGCGGAGGCGAAAGCGGCATGACGAAGAAGGACGGCGGACGCACCGGAAGGTCGCGGCTACGCTCGAAGCGGCTGTGGCTTGGCCTGGCTGGCGCGTCGCTGGCGCTGGCCGCGGTCGCCTGGTCGGCCTGGGTCATCTTCGGCGGCGACGGCAGCGAGAGTAATTCGCAAGACTTCGCGTCCGTCACCGCCTCCTCGCCGACGCCGGCACCCCAACCGCCGCAGGCTCCTGTGAAGCAGGCGCTACCGGTGCGAGTCGTCATTCCCAGCATCGGCGTCGACGCTCCCGTGAGTGTGAAGACGATTGAGCCGAACGGCACCATGCAGCCACCGAACGGGCCGGAAGACGTCGCCTGGTACGACTTCTCAGCCAGGCCCGGCAGCGGCGGCAACGCGGTCTTCTCCGCCCACGTCGACTATCACGACTACGGGCCGGCGGTCTTCGCCCGGCTGCGGGAATTGAAAAAGGGAGACGCCGTCGAGGTGCGGCTGGACGACGGGAGCGTCCGCGACTACGAGGTCGTCCTCAGCGTCACGTACCCGGCGGCCACAGCGCCCTTCCAGGAGATCGTCGGAGCCACGAGCAGCGAAATGGTCACGCTTATTACCTGCGCCGGCTCCTTCGACGAGGCGTCGCGGCAGTACAATCACCGATTGGTCGTGCGGGCCGTGCCTGAGATGGCGGCGGAACGCGCGCTGACCGGTTAGGAACGGGTTGAGACCCGCGCTTCTGGTGGGGCGCGGCAGAAAAAGGAGGACAGAAATGAAGTGGACTAGTGTTGGTTGCAAATTGGCGGCGCCGTTCGCCGGCCTCCTGCTTTTCGGGATGGTCGGGAGCACGGCGTTGGCCTACCCGCCGCCCACGGGCAGCGTGAGCATGACGCTGTCCAACATCGCGCCGGCGACGGGGGCGACGGTGTCGATCTCCGCCACGGTGCTCAACCAGGCGGGCGTGGCCCAGTCTGGACTGGAATGCACGTTCCAGGTCCTGTCGCAGCCCGGCACGGGCGCAACCGTCGACGCGACGCCCAAGCTGACCGACGCCAGTGGCATCGCGACGACCTCGCTGAACGTCGGCACGACGCCGGGAGCGATTCTTGTCGGCGCCACCTGCGGCCAGCTTACGAGCCAGGTGGAAGTGGAAGTGACGGCGGCGGCAGCGCCCGCGAGCGACAATCTGCCTTCGACCGGCACCGGCCCCGTCGACACGACGCCTTCCGGCTTGCTACTGACTCTGCTGGCTGGCGGCCTGCTTCTGGTCGTATCCGGTTCGGCGATGCGAATCGCCACGAAGCGCGGCTCGTAGCGACAACGTCGGCGCCGGTCGCGACCCTTTCGTCAAGCGCTCGACCGGCGAAGCGGCCTGCGGGCGGGGCGGGCGCACAAAATCGAACAGAGACAACGTGAGACTCAAGAAGCCACGGCTCGGACTGGCGCTGGCTCTCGGAGCAGTCCTCACGCTGGCCGCCGTCGCTGCCCTGGGCTGGTGGCACTACCGCCCGCTCTACCAGGAGGCGGCGAACGCCAGGGAGCAGTTGCTCCAGGCGCAGGACACGCTGCAGCAACAGCGGCTGGACGCGACCGAAGATGAGCTGGTGGCGACGAGGAGCCAACTGGAGGCGGCGGAACAAGAGTTTCGCTCCTGCCAGAGCGCTCTTCGCCACGACCCGCTCGTCCGGCTGGCGGAGCATTTGCCGTGGCTGGGCCCGCAGGCTTCGACGGCCGAGGACGTGCTCGCGATGGGCAGGGATGCCAGCGACATCGGCCTGGCCGGCGTTGCCGTGGCGGAGGACTACCGCGCCGTGCGTGAGACGTCCGCCGGGAATACGAGCGAGAAGACGATGACTCTTCTCGACACAGTGAGGCCGAACATGCAAAAGGTCAGCGCCGGGCTCGACGCCTTGCTCGCCGTCCGTCAAAGCATCGGCGGCGGCGGCCTGGTGTCGCCGCTTCAGCACGTCGTCAGCCAGGTCGACGAGCACAGCGGCGAGATCGCGGACCTGGTGAAAACGTACGACCAAGCGGCGGCCTTCTTCCCCGACTTCCTTGGCTTCCAGGGCCCGCGCACTTACCTGGTGCTCGCGCAGAACAACGCCGAGCTCCTGCCCACGGGCGGGCTCATCTCCGTCTACGGTGTCGTGACGCTTAATCAGGGCCACGTGCAAGATATGTCGTTTGACGACGCCGTCGCCTTCAACGACCGCTGGCAGGCCATGCATGAGTACGTGGAGCCGCCGGCGCCGCTGAAGGAGTACCTGCTCAAGGACTGGAGCTGGGGGCTGGACCTCGCCAACTGGTCGCCGGACTTCCCGACGGCGGCGCAACAGGCGCAGTTCTTCTACGAGAAAGGCGGCGGCGGGCCTGTCGACGGCGTCATCGGCATCAACGTGACGACGCTGCAGCAACTGCTGGATGTTACGGGCCCAGTCGACGTGAGCGAGTACGGCGTCACCGTCGACCAGTCGAACGTGCTGGATACAACGGAGG
Source organism: Dehalococcoidia bacterium (assembly GCA_049511815.1). Lineage (GTDB taxonomy): Bacteria > Chloroflexota > Dehalococcoidia > DSTF01 > JALHUB01 > JALHUB01. The sequence goes on along the minus strand of JBEKXP010000112.1, from coordinate 2,443 downwards.
CGCTCACCCGCACGCCCTTGGAGCCCGGCAGCGACCGCAAAGCCTTCGCGGCCTTCCTCGCCGAAGAGATGCTGCACCGCCTCATGAGCCTGCCGTCGTCGCAGTGGAGCCCGCTGCTGGACGCGGTGCAAAAGCTGCGCGACAGCAAGACAGCGCTCTTTTACTCGTTCAACCCCACGCTGCAGTCGCTGGCGCATGACATGGGGCTGGACGGCGCCCTCCAGGACCCGCCCGGCGACTACCTCATGCCCGTCGAGGCGAGCGTGAACAGCACGAAGCTGAACATCGCCATCGACAAGCGGATGCAGGTGCAGGTCGCGCTGGACGAGCTCGGCGACGCGCATAGCACCGTCACCTTCGACTACCAGAACCACGTCGCCGCCTGGGAGCAGGGCCGCGACCCGACGCTCGTCTACCGGCTGATGCTGCAGGGCCTCTACGGCGGCTATCTTCGCCTCTACACCAACGGGTCGAGCCGGTTGGTTGACGTCGCCGTTGACGGCACAAGCGCCGGCGCCCAAGAGGTGTCGCAGGAGGACGGCAAGAGCGTCTTCGGGCGCTTCTTCAGCCTGCCGAAAGACGCGCAGCGGCAGGTGGCGTTCCAGTACGTCACCCCCGCGGTCGCGGACCTCAGCGGGAAGACCTCCCAGTACCGGCTGTTCATTCAGAAGCAGCCCGGGACCGGCGACATACCGCTTTCCCTGAGCCTCTCGCTGCCGGAAGGCGCGAAGCCGTTATCGCTGCAGCTCGACGGCAAGCCGGTGAGCGGCGACGGCCTGGAAGTGCAAACGGACCTCTCGCGCGACCGGGAGATAGTGCTGACATACCAGACCGCGGGGTAAACGAATTTGGAAGCATCGATTCAGCGGGCGGAAAACGGGTCGACGCGGCCGACGATGTTCCTCGACCGCGACGGCGTCGTCAACCGCAATCGCGATGATTATGTGAAGTGCTGGCAGGAGTTCGAGTTCTTGCCCGGCTCCCTCGAAGCGCTGCGCCTGCTGGCGAAGCGGGGCGTGCGCGTCGTTGTCGTCACCAACCAGTCGCCCGTCGGACGCGGGATCATCAGCAGAAAGACGCTGGACGCGATCCACCGGCGGATGACGGCGGAAGTGGAAGCGCACGGCGGCCGCATCGACGCCATCCTCTGCTGCCCGCACGCTCCCGGCGCCGGCTGCGGCTGTCGCAAACCGCGCCCGGGCCTGATTGTCGAGGCGATTCGCCGCTTTGGAATCGATCCCGAGTCCGCCTGCTTCGTCGGCGACAGCGTCGGCGACTTGAAGGCGGCTCAGGCGGCGGGCATTCCTTTCGTCATGGTGCTGACCGGCAAAGCCCTGCCGCCCTCGTTGCGGCGGGCCGGTAGTGGCCGGACGCTCCGATGGGTCGCACCCGATCTGGAAGCGGCGGCGCGCTGGTTCCTGCGTCGCAGCGACTGGGAGGAGGAACGGGCGGCATGAAGGCGATAATCCTGGCGGCCGGCGAAGGCAGGCGATTGCGCCCGCTCACGGAGCGCGTCCCGAAACCGTTGCTGCCGCTGGGCGGGACGCCGCTAATCAACCACCTGGTGGCGCTGCTGGCCGCGCACGGCGTCACAGAGGTTGCCGTCAATCTGTACCACCGGCCGAAAGCAATCCGGGACCACCTGGGCGACGGCTCGGATTTCGGCGTGAGCATAACGTACTCGCACGAGGAAACGCTGCTGGGCTCCGCCGGCGCGGTTAAGAAGCTGGAGAGCTTCTTCGACGAGAGCTTCTTCGTCCTCTACGGCGACGTGCTGACGGACATCGATCTGACGGCGCTCGCGGCGTTTCATCGCAGTCGCGGCGCCGCCCTGACAATGGCGGTCCATGAGACCGACGAGCCGGAGCGCTGCGGCATCGCCGAAGCCGACGACGGCGGCGCCGTGCGGCGCTTCCGCGAGAAGCCGGCTCCGGGCGAGACGTCTTCGCGCTGGGCGAACGCCGGCGTGTACGCCGTCGAGCCGTCGGTGCTGCGTTTCATACCACCGGACTCATTCTTCGATTTCGGCGACCATCTCATCCCCCTATTGCTTGAGCGAGGCGAGCCGGTCCTCGCCTACCCGAGCGACAGCTACTTCCTCGACATCGGCTCTCCGGAACGGTACAGCCAGGCCGAGCGCGACCTGAGAGCCGGCGTCGTGCATCCTTCATTCACCAGCGTAGATCACCCCGTACTTGATGGAGACAACGAAAATGCTGCTAGTACGAGCGCCCGTAAGGATCAGCTTCGCCGGTGGCGGCACCGACATGGAAGAGTACTACGCGCTTCATGACGGCATGGTCGTTAGAGCATCCATAGAAAATTACATCTATGCCATTCAGAACACGAGCAGCGGCGAATGAGTCAACATCGGCTCGTCCGATAACCGCTGCTAAAACCGCAGGATGGGCGAAGAGAAGCCGAAGTGTGCCGGCGACCATCG
>JBEKXP010000111.1:0-8801 GCA_049511815.1 Dehalococcoidia bacterium | reverse complement strand
TTTCCGTCGCCGCCGGCGAGTTCCTGGCGGTCATCGGCCCCAGCGGCTGCGGTAAGACGACGCTGCTTCGCGCCATCGGCGGCCTGTTGCCGCCCACATCGGGAAGCGTTCGCATCGACGGCCAGCCGCCGGCCACGGCGACGCGTCGCAAGCAGATTGGCTACGTCTTCCAGGAAGCTTCGCTCCTCCCCTGGCGCACCGTCCTGCAAAACGTCCGCCTGCCGCTGGAAGTGAACCGTCGCCACGGCGCGTCGCCTGCCGCGCGGCCCGAGCGACTGCTGGAGCTCATGCGACTGGAGGAGTTCCGCGACTACTACCCGCGGCAGCTATCCGGCGGCATGCAGCAGCGCGTCGCTCTGGCGCGGACACTCGTCTTCAACCCGTCGCTGCTGCTGATGGACGAGCCGTTCGGCGCCCTGGACGAGATCACCCGCGAAGCGCTTCGCTACGAGCTGCTGCGCATCTGGCAGTCGCCCCTGAGCGATGGTGCGGCGCCCAGGACCGTCATTTTCGTCACCCACAGCATCGCCGAGGCCGTGCTCCTGGCCGACCGCGTCGCCGTGCTCACACGCGCCCCGGGCCGGCTGAAAGCCATCGTCGACATCGACCTGCCGCGGCCGCGCGACGAAGCGACGGAGGCGAGCGAAGAGTTCCGCCGCTACGCCGCCGAGCTTCGCGCCCTCCTGAGGAGCAACTGATGGACCACCCGCTCGTCGAAAGGGACGCAAGGATTGCCGCCGAAGGACGGGTGGAGGAGGCGCCGTCGCATGGGCCGCTCATGGCCCTGCGCGCGCTGGCGCCGCCGCTGCTGGCGCTGACCGTCGCCCTCGCCGCCTGGGAGGCATTCGTGCGACTGCGCGACGTGCCGCACTACCTGCTGCCACCGCCCTCCGTCATCGCCCAGCGCCTGGCCGAAGACCCGGCGTTCTTCGCCCGACAGGGCGCCGTGACGCTTTCGGGCGCGCTGGCCGGCTTCGCTCTGGGTGCCACTATCGCCCTGCTGCTGGCCGTCGCTATGGCGCACTCCCGCTTCCTGGAGCGCAGCCTCTTCCCGCTGGCAATCATGGTCAAGGTGACGCCGATAGTCGCGATTGCGCCGCTGCTGGCCGTCTGGTTCGGCTTCGGGCTGGCGCCAAAGCTGTTCATCGTTGCCCTTATCGTCTTCTTCCCGGTGATGGTGAACGCCGTCATCGGGCTGCGCTCCGTCGACCCCTGGGCGCTGCAATACCTGCGCTCCCTCGACGCCTCGGCCTGGGAAGTGCTTCTCAAGCTGCGCCTGCCCAGCGCCCTGCCGTATCTCTTCGCCGCCTTCAAGGTGTCGATACCGCTCAGCGTCATCGGCGCGGTCGTCGCCGAGTGGTTCAGCGGCGACCAGGGCCTCGGGCGCATCATTCAGGTGGCGAACAGCAACGTCGACATGCCGACCGCCTTTGCTGCCGTCGTCTCGCTGGCGGCGATGGGCATCGCGCTCTACGCGGCCGTCTCGATTGTCGAGCGGCGGCTGCTCTTCTGGCACGAATCTACGCTCGACCTGTGAGGACCGATCTATGAAGGCTGACCGCTGGCTGATCCTCGTCTTCGTCCTTCTTGCCGCCTGCAGCAGCGAGCAACGCTGGACGTGGACATCCAGCACTCCTCCGGCAGCAGCCAGCACATCCAGCTCCTCCTCGCCGGCCAGGTGCAGTTCACCACCGCCGACGCTGCCAACGTCCTCCAGCGCATCGCCGACCCGGGCCTGCCGCTCCTCTCCATCGCCCTCATCGGCCAAACCGGCCAGCAGGGCTTCGTGACGCTGGCGGGCGCGGGCCTCGACGACCCGGCGAGCTGGCGGGGCAAGACCGTCGGCTACCGGAGCACCGTCCCGCCCGACCTGCCGGCGATACTCAACGCGAGCGGTCTGACGCTCAGCGACGTAAATACGCAGAACATCGGCTACGAGCCGCCGCAGCTCCTCGCGGAAGGCCGCGTCGACGTCTACCCGGTCTTTCTCTCCAACGAGCCGGATACCATTCGCCGCACGCTGGGTAAGGACGTGACGGTGTTCAGCGCCGCCGACTACGGCGCGCCGACGCTCGGCCTGACCTACATCACCAGCCAGGACTACGCGAGCCAGCATCCCGACGTAGTGGAGCGTTTCCTCAAGGCCGTGCTGCACGGCATCGAGTGGGCCCGCGACAACCGCGACGAAGCGATCGACATCGTCCTGAAATACGCCCCCGGCGAGGACCGCGAGCACCAGCGCTTCATGCTCGACACCGAGCTTGCGGCCGCCGAGTCCGACGTTACGCAGCAAAACGGCCTCGGCTGGCAGACCGCGGCGCAATGGGACACGCTCGACTCCTGGCTACAGGAGTACGGCGGCCTCACCAAGCCGGTCGACGCATCAACCGCCTTCAGCGACCGCTTCCTGAGCGACATCTACACGGACGGGCAACTGCAATGGCCGTAACGAACCGCGGCATTCACGGCCTCTACGTCATCATCGACCCGCAGCAGACGCGCGGCCGCGATCCCGCCGAGGTCGCCCGTCTCGCGCTTGCCGGCGGCGCCCGCGTTGTCCAGTGGCGCGACAAGCTCCGCGACAAGGGCGACCAGCTTCCCGACGCGCAGGCCATCCGCGACCTCTGCCGCCAGCATGACGCCTTGTTCTTCGTCAACGACCACGTCGACCTTGCGCTCGCCCTCGCTGCCGACGGCGTCCACTTAGGGCGGCGCGACCTGCCGCTGTCGCTGGTGCGGCCCTGGCTGCCGGAAGGCTTCCTGCTAGGGGCGTCGACGAACACGGTCGACGAGGCGCGAGAGGCGGAGCGCGAAGGCGCGGCTTACGTTGCCGTCGGCAGCATCTTCCCGACCGCGACAAAGGAGGACACGCGTCCCGCCGGCCTGGAGCGACTGCGCGAGGTCAGACCGGCGATAAGCCTGCCGCTGGTCGCGATAGGCGGGATAAACGAGGAGAACGTTGATGCGGTTATTGCCGCGGGCGCCGACGGCGTGGCCGTAATCAGCGCCGTCTGCCAGGCCGACGACGTCGAAGGGGCAGCGCGTCGGCTGGCATTACGTTTTTCCGCGTAGAGCGGGCACTACGTTTTTCCGCGTAGAGCGGGCATCTTGCCCGCGTCGTTGAGCAGCGCGTCCCCGAACCGCGCCGGGCTGAACGGCGCCATCGACTCGTCGGCCAACCCGTCGATTATCGACCGCGCGATCAGCCGGCCCGTGATGGCGGACAGGAGAATCCCGTTGCGGTAATGCCCGGTCGCCACGCTGACGCCTTCCCAGCCGGGCAGCGGCCCCAGCAGCGGCAGGCCATCGCCGGAACCGGGGCGCAGGCCGGCCCAGCAGACGACAGGCGAGGCGCCGGCCAGCCGGGGCGCCAGCGCGCCGGCCATCCTCACGAGTCCGCGGATGCCGGCGACTGTCGTTTGTTGCCGGAAGCCCACATTCTCCACCGTCGCGCCGGCAAAGACCAGCCCGTTCGCCTTCGGCACCAGATAGCCGTCTTCGCCCCAGACGATGTGTCGCAGCAGCGACTTGCCGGGCAGCGCCGCCATCTGGCCGCGCACCGGAAAGACCGGCAGAGCAACGCCGAGAGACCGGACCAAACGTCCCGTCCACGAGCCGGCGGCAACGATGACGTGCCCGGCGCTCATCGGCCCGTCCGCCGTCCGCACGCCGACGACGCGCTCTCCCTGCTTCAGCAGCCCGTCGACGCGGCAGTCGCGGTAGAGCTTCGCGCCGTGGGCGGCCGCGGCGCGGGCGAAAGCGCGCACCAGCCGGTCGGCGCCGACCTGATGCTCCTCCGGCGAGAACAGCGCCCCGCGGATTTCGGGGGAAAGCGCCGGCTCCAACGTCCGCGCCTCTTCCGCCGACAGCCAGTGCAGCGGCAGTCCCACCAGTCGCTTCGTCAGCGAGCGAAGCCTCTGCTCTTCCGGCTCGCTCGACGCCACGCGCAAGATGCCGGACGTCAAGTATTCGATATCGACGCCGCTCTCCGCCCGAAGCGTCTCCGCCAGCGTCGGGAACAGGCGCAGGCCGGCGATGGCGATCTCCTGGAACGGGCCGTCGTCTTCGACCTCGGTCAGCGGCGCCAGCATGCCGGCTGCCGCGCTCGACGCCTCGCAACCGATCTCGCCGCGCTCGACGACGGTCACCGACACGCCTTCGCACGCCAGGTAATAGCCGACGGCGCAGCCGATGACGCCGCCACCGACGACAATCACATCATACAGGCCGTTGGATGACATCGGACTCTCGCTAGCCGCCGCCCACCATGCGCACGATCTCTATGCTGTCGCCTTCGCGCAGCGTCACCGTCGCATACGCCTTCCGCGGCACGATCTCGGCGTTTCGCGCCACCGCCACGCCGCGGGCCTCGACTTCCAGCGACCGCAGCAGCCCGGCCAGGTCGGTCTCCTCCTCGACTTCGCGGGGCTTGCCGTTGACCGTCACCGCTATCATGCGCTCTCCTTCGCCCGCGCAAGCAGCCGCTCGCGCCAGGCTTCGCCCATCGCCTCCATCAGCGCTTTCGCCGCCGCGCGCGGCTCGTCCGCCGCGCAGATCGCGGAGATCACCGCGACGCCCGCCGCTCCCGCCCGAATCACGTCGCCGGCGTTCTCCGGCGTGATACCGCCGATCGCGATCACCGGCAGCGGCACCGACTCCGCGATCTCCTTCACCAGCTCGACGCCGACCGGCTCTGCGTCCGGCTTCGAATCGGTCTTGAAGACAGGGCCGACGAGGACCATGTCCGCGCCGTCGGTTTCGGCCCGCTTCGCCGCTTCTGTGTCGTGCACCGAGCGCCCGATGAGGGCGTGGCGCCCCATGACCCAGCGCGCGACGGAGGTGGGCAAGCCGCTATCCGGCAACTGCACGCCGTCGGCGCCGCAGGCCTGCGCCACGTCCAGGCGGTCGTTTATCAGCAGCAGGCTGCGGTTCTTCGTTACCGCCCGCAGTCGCACGCCGAGAGTGAACAACTCGGCGGCGGGCAGGTCTTTCTCGCGCATCTGTATTACGTTCGCGCCGCCCTCGATCGCCTGCGCGACGACTTCGTCCAGCGTCTTGTCCGCGCAGACGCGTCGGTCCGTAACCAGGCAGAGGCTCGGCAGGCGCAGGCGTCCCATCCTGCTGGCGATAAAAGTTGTCATCTATCTCCTCCAGTTGTCGCGACCCGGCCGGCAACCCCATCCGTAGGGCTGCTTGCCGAGGCGAATCGTTTCTTTGGAATCCGGCCCGCCAGGTAGGCCGCGCGTCCGGCCTCGACGCCCTTGCGAAGCGCAGCGGCCATCAGCGCCGGATCGCCGGCTTCCGCCAGCGCCGTGTTCATGAGCACAGCGTCGGCGCCCAGCTCCATCGCCAGAGCGGCATCCGACGGCGCGCCCAGGCCGGCGTCGACGACGACGGGCACTGTCGCCTGCTCAACGATGATGCGGATCTCCTCCGCCGTCAATATGCCCTGGCCCGAGCCTATGGCCGAGCCGAGCGGCATCACGGTCGCGCAGCCGATGTCCTGCAGTCGCCGCGCCAGCACGGGGTCGGCGTGGATGTACGGCAGCACGACGAAGCCCTCGCCCACGAGCGTCTTCGCCGCCTCCAGCGTCGCGACGGGGTCCGGCAGGAGGTACTTGGGGTCCGGCACGACCTCCAGCTTCACCCAGTCGGAGCCGGTCACCTCCCGCCCCAATCGCGCCGTGAACAGCGCCTCTTCGACCGTGCGGCACCCGGCGGTGTTGGGCAGGATCGTATAGCGCCGCCAGTCGATGTGGTCCAGCAACGTCTTCTGCGCCGGGTTATCGAGGTCGAGGCGCCGGATCGCCACCGTCACGATCTCCGCGCCGGAAGCCTCCAGCGCCGCCGCCATCTCCTCCGGCGTCCGGTACTTCCCGGTCCCGACCAGCAGCCGCGACCGGAACTTCTTGCCCGCAATCTCCAGATAGTCTTCTTCCATCTTCTCGACCGTCCTCTAGAGGCCGCCCGAAGCGACCCCGGAATCCGCCAGCATGCGCTCCGCCAGTCGCCGCACGTTCGGCCAGACGTTGTAGCGCCCGACCTCGTCCGGCGGCACCCAGGCGTACCGCACGACCTCCTCGTTCGGCGCGAAATCGTCGCTCATCAGCTCGACGGCGAAGTGCATGAGGACGAAGACACTGCCTTCCGGTCCCGCCCAATCGATCTCGACGCCATACGACGCGACGATGCGACAGGCCACGCCGAGCTCTTCCAGTATCTCCCGCGCCAGCGTCTCCTCCGCCGATTCGCCCTCCTCCAGGAAGCCCGACGGCAGCCCCCAGCGGCCCCAGCGGTCCTCGAGCAGCAGCAACCGTCCGTCGCGGACGATCACCGCCGCCGACGCCAGGATCGCCGTGTACTTCGGGTAGGAAAGCTCCACTAGCCGCTCTTCTCCGTTTCCGCCGCCATCGCCTCGTTCATCTGGTGGCTGATGCGCATCGGGCAGAACTTCGGCCCGCACATCGAGCAAAAGTTGCCGGCCTTCGGATAGCCCTCCGGCAGGCTCTCGTCGTGCATGCGGCGCGCCGTCTCCGGGTCGAGCGACAGCGCGAACTGGCGCTCCCAGTCGAAGGCGTAGCGGGCGCGGGACATCGCGTCGTCGTGGTCGCGGGCCCCCTTGCGGCCGCGGGCGACGTCGGCGGCGTGCGCGGCGATCTTATAGGTCACCACGCCGGTCTTGACGTCCTCCAGGCTCGGCAGCCCGAGGTGCTCCCGCGGCGTGACGTAGCAGAGATAGCTGGCGCCGGCGTACGCGGCCAGCGTCGCGCCGATTGCCGACGTGATGTGGTCGTAGCCGGGCGCGACGTCCGTCACCAGCGGCCCGAGGACGTAGAACGGCGCGCCGTGGCACACCTCCTGCTGTCGCCGCACGTTCATCTCGATCTGGTCCAGCGGCACGTGCCCCGGCCCTTCGATGATCACCTGCACGTCCTTGGCCCAGGCGCGCTCCGTCAGCTCTCCCAGCGTCTCCAGCTCGGCGAACTGCGCCGCGTCACTGGCGTCGATGAGCGAGCCCGGGCGCAGGCCGTCGCCGAGGCTAAGCGTCACGTCGTATCGCCGCGCGATGTCGCACAGCTCGTCGAAGCGCTCGTATAGCGGGTTCTGGCGATTGTGATGCATCATCCACTGCGCCAGCAACCCGCCGCCGCGGCTGACGATGCCCGTGACGCGCCTTTGCGCCAGCGGGACGTGCTCTCGCAGGATGCCGCAGTGCACGGTCATGAAGTCGACGCCCTGCTGCGCCTGGTGCTCGATCATCTCGAACAGCGCTTCGGCGGTCATGTCCTCCATGCGCTCCAGATCCGCCGCCACCTGATAGATGGGCACCGTGCCAACGGGAAGCGGGCTGGCTTCGATGATCGCCCGCCTAATGGCGTCGATATCGCCGCCGGAGCTGAGGTCCATCACGGTATCGGCGCCGAAGTTGACCGACACGTGCAGCTTGCACAGCTCCGTCTCGATGTCCGACGAGAGCGCGGAGTTGCCGATGTTGGCGTTGATCTTCACGCCGGCAACGGTGCCGATGCCGATCGGGTTGAGCGCGGCGTGGTTCACGTTCGCCGGGATGACCAGCCGCCCTGCCGCGACCTCCAGTCGCACCGTCTCCGGCTCCAGGCCCTCCTTCGCCGCGACGGCGCGCATCTGCTCCGTCACCATGCCCTGTCGCGCGCAGCTCATCTGCGTGCCGGCCCCGTTTGTTGTCGCTTTCCCTGTCGCCATCATGCGCCTCCGCCCAATTCTAGCGGCTCGTTCGACCGCTTTCTATGTCCTGCCAGTAACGAAAGAAATGATGCAGCGGGCCGTGTCCGTGGCCCAGCGGGTACGACATTTGCAGTGCTTTCGTAACGTAGGACTTCGCCATCGCCACCGCCTGCCGCGGCGTCGACCCCTTCGCCAGCGCAGCCGCTAGCGCCGCCGAGAAGGCGCAGCCGGTACCGTGCGTGTTCACGGTGTCCACCCGCGCCGCCGCGAACTCGTGGTGCTGCTGACCGTCGAAGAACAGGTCGATTGCGGGCCCATCCGGCGTGATGTTCGTGATCACGACGTTCTGCGCGCCCATTTCCACGATCTCCCGAGCCGCCTGCCGGACGTCCTCGCGTCCTTCGAGGCGCCGTCCGACCAGCGCGCCCGCCTCCTCGACGTTCGGCGTCACGACCAGCGCCAGCGACAGCAGCCTCTCCCGCAGCGCCTCGACGCCGTCTGCCTCCAGCAGGGGGCTGCCGTCCGACGCGCGGAGCACCGGGTCGACGACAATCCGCTCCACCTCGAATTCGACCAGCTTCGCCGCGACGGCTTCGACTATCGATCTATTGCCCAGCATGCCCGTCTTCGCCACGTCGGCGCCGATATCGCTCAGCACGGCGTCAATCTGCGCCGCGACGATTTCCGGTGACAGCGTCTCGACGCGGCTGACGCCCAGTGTGTTCTGCGCCGTTATCGCCGTCACTACCGACGTCCCGTAGACGCCGAACGCCGCGAACGTCTTCAGGTCCGCCTGGATGCCGGCCCCCGCGCTAGAATCGGAGCCGGCAATTGTCATCGCCGTCCACATGGCCGATACTCCCGACAAAACAAAAAGCGCCGGCCGTCGTAGGGGCGAATGGCGCTTAATCCTCCCTACGCTGGCATTACCCAGGTCAGGTTCGAACGGTCGGTGGCGGTGCTACGGCCACCCTCTCAGCCGGGCCCTGTCGCCTTGGCGACTCCCCCAGCTCCCGAAAACCTTGGACTAACCCTCATCATAGCTCATACACCCCAGCACGACAATGCTTGACCCGCGCTGCGCGGCCCTCCTACAA
>JBEKXP010000110.1:0-11516 GCA_049511815.1 Dehalococcoidia bacterium | reverse complement strand
ACGGGCAGCGGTCAACGAACGAGCGACGTTTCTTTCTCGCCCGCCGGCATCGGAGAATCTTGGCGTGGCCCGAAAGCTGTGCTAACCTCATGTCGCGGACAACGCGACGGAGGGAAGCACAGCGATGAGCATTCGCAGCCGGCTGATGCGTTTCCTGGGCGGCATCGGCATCCTGCCCGAGCAGATCATCCCCAACGAGCCGGTGAGCCTGAAGCCGATCGGCATGGTGCGGAACGGCGTGCGAGAGCCGCGCCGGCAAGAGTGGGCCAACGTCTCTTCCGACATCATCCTCCGCAAGGAACTCACCGACGCCCTGAACGGCATCGAGGCGTACTCGCACGTGGTCGTGCTCTTCTACCTCCACCGCGTCTCTGACGAGGAGCGCGGCCGAACGCAGTGCCACCCGCGGGGCGACGACCGCTACCCGCTGCAGGGCGTCCTGGCTACCCGCACGCAGCACCGTCCGAACCCCGTCGGCGTCACCGTCGTTCCGCTCGTGAAGCGACGCCGCAACGTGCTGCGGGTGCGCGGCCTCGATGCCATAAACGGCACGCCCGTCCTCGACGTCAAGCCGTACATCCCGCAGTACGATGCTCCGGCGGACGTGCGGATTCCGGACTGGGTGACGCGACCGCTGCCGCCGCGTGACCAGTAGCAGGAGCTTCGGCCGCACAAACGCCGATGGACCGGGCTCGTTGGGGGACTCACTTGGTGCCTGCCCGTGCTATGATGTCCTCATCACATGCAATGGGAAGGAGAGACCCTATGCCGCTGTATGTTTCCCTCACCAAACTGACAGAACAGGGACGCAAGACGATCAAGGGCCGCCCGGAGCGCGTTCGAGAGGTCAACAAAGAAATTGTGTCCCTGGGGGGCAAGATCGTCGCTCAGTACGCCACCCTCGGCCAGTACGACTTCGTCACTGTAATCGAAGCCGATAGCAACGAGGCTGTCATGAGCATTTCTGTCGAGCTGGGCGCCCGCGGCACCGTCATCGTCGAGACGTTGCCCGCCGTCGAGGTCGACAGGTTCATCTCCCGCGCCTGGGCGCCGCCGAGCACCAACCGGTAGCCGGTCAGGCGAGGAGCGGCCGTTCGGCCAGGCCAAGGCCAAGCGCGATCAGCGTCCGGACGCCCGTGCCGCTGGCGCCCTTGATGAAGATGCCCTTCACTTCATCGCGCTGGTCTACGCCGGCGATATCCAGATGCGCCCAGGGCACGTCGCCGACGAACTCCTTCAAAAAGAACGCGCCGGCAATCGAGCTGGCCCCGCCGCTGCTGATGTTCTTGATGTCAGCGACCTCGCTGTCCAGCTTCTCTCGGTATTCCTCGAAAAGGGGCAGTTCCCAGACGCGCTCGCCGGCGGCCTCCGCCGCTTCGCTTATTCTGACGAACAGCGCTTCGTTGTTCGTCATGGCGCCGAAGGCCACGTTGCCCAGCGTGACGGACATGGCGCCGGTGAGAGTGGCGATGTCGATGATGGGCGACAGGCCGAGCCGGCCGGCATAGCAAAGAGCGTCGGCGAGGATGAGACGCCCCTCCGCGTCCGTGTTCACGACCTCGATTGTCGTGCCGTTCATCGCCCGCACGACGTCGCCGGGCCGCTGAGCGCCGCCGCCGGGCATATTCTCGGTTGCCGGCACCACCGCGGTGACGTTCAGCTTTGCCTTGAGTTGGGCCAGCGCCCGGACCGTAGCAATCGCTTCGGCGCCGCCGGTCATGTCGCTCTTCATCTCGTACATGCCCTGTGACGGCTTTATCGAGATCCCGCCGCTGTCGAATGTGATGCCTTTGCCGACCAGCCCCAGCGCCGGGGCGTCCGGCGCGCCTCCCCTGTAGCGGAGCACAATCAGCTTCGGCGGCTGGCGGCTCCCCTGCGCGACGCCGAGGAATGCGCCCATGCCCATCTCCTCGATCTCCGGCCGCTCGAACACTTCGCACTCCAGCTTCAGCTCTTCCGCGACCTGCTGCGCGCGCTCCGCCAGGTCCGATGGCGTCATGAAGTTCGCTGGCTCATTGGACAGATCGCGCACCCAGTTCGTCGCCTCGGCAGTGATGCGGCCGCGCTCGGCCCCCTCCTGCGCCGCTTCCTGTCGCGAGGCGTCCGGCGCCACGAGAGTGAGCTCACGCAGCTCTCGCTCCTCCTCCGGCGGCTTCTTGTGAAGCCTGAAGCTGTACAGGCCTAGCGTCATTCCTTCAACGATCGACTGAGCCATCCATCCGACGTCGGCGCCGAGAAGCGGCTCCACGGCGACGGCGGCGGACTCCGCTGCGGCGCGTCGGAGCTGCCGGGCGGCCACGGCGAGGGCGTTACGCAGTATGCGGCCGTCGAAGGCGTCCCGCTTGCCCAGGCCGACGACCAGGACCCGCGGCGACGGCAGGCGGCCGAGCGTATGGACGAGAGTCGTCTCGTTTCTCTTCCCTTTGACTTCGCCTTCGCGCGCTAATTGCGAGATCATCCCGCCGAGCGCAGCGTCGACGTCGGCCGCAACGCCCTCGAGAGCGCCCGCGCCTTCGAAGACGGCAACCACCAGGGCACCGGCGTCAGATTCGCGCAGATTACCGGTCTGAGTGCTGATTCGCTTGGAGGCTCCTTTCAAGGCAGGACAGCAAGGGCCGTCGTGGGATGGAAGAGGGCCTTGTGTCGGTAGAGTTGTGTGCTACAATCCAATGGTAAGGTCAAGGACGAAGATCCGCAATCGCCTGAGGACTGAGGCCAAGCCCCGCAATGACGCCGGCCACAAAGACGAAGGTTAGGAAGGCTCTCCGCGAGCTGCGCATTTTCTCCTTCGAGGCCGCGCTCCTCGTCGGGCTGATGTTTATTTACTGGGTCATCCGCGGCGCTCTCCCCGAGCGTACAGCCGATGCGTTCAACCGCGCCTACCAGATCATTCATTTCGAGCAGAGATTCGGCTTCTTCTGGGAATCGGGCTGGCAGGAGCACATGATCGGCGACCGCGCCCTCGTCGATATCGTCAACGGGATCTACCTCTACGGCCATCTACCGCTCCTGGTCGGCTGTGGCATCTGGATATACGTGCAGAGCCGGGAGCGATACCGCGTGTATCGGAACGCGCTGCTGATCTCCGCCGTCATCGGCCTGTTCATCTATGGCTTCTTCCCCGTCGCGCCGCCGCGCCTGATGCCCAACCTCGGTTTCGTCGATACTATAGCTATGTTCAATAACAAGTCGAACACGATGCAGCCCGGATTCATCGTCAACCATTATGCCGCGGTGCCGAGCCTCCACTTCGGCTGGGCGCTGCTCGTCGGAATCGCGCTCATCGACGTCGCGCGCAACTGGTGGATGAGGACATTCGCGGTGCTCTTCCCGACGTTCATGTTCTTCGCCATCGTCCTCACTGGCAATCACTTTATATTCGACGCGATGGCCGGCGCCCTGGTGGTGCTGCTGGCGATTGCGCTGGCGTTCGTTCTGGAGAACGTGCGCCTGGGAATGCGGCAGCCCGTTTCTTGAAATCTGTCGCCGCGTGTGCTTAAATTAATTATCGGATCTAGTGGTCGTCGGAGGGATCTGGGCCGCATGACATTTCCGGTGTCAGCTCTGGGGAATCTGGCAAGATCGCTGACGGGGAGCTTCTGGTTCAAGCATGCCCTGAAGATAATCCGCGCGCTGATGGCCCTCCTTGCACCGCGACGTATTGCCGAAGCGCTGGCGCCGCGCCCGATCGTCCGCCACGTCGTCGAGTTGACCCTCGTGTCGCTCGCGTTCCTTTTCTACTTCCTCGTCCGCGGCAGCGTCGTCAACCGGACCTCCGATGCGCTGGCTCACGGCTTCCGCATCATGAACCTGGAGCGCCAGTTCGGCTTTAGCTGGGAGCTCCAGATGCAGGCGTTGATCCTCGGCAGAGGCTTCCTGATCCATCTCTTCAACGGAATCTACTTCTGGGCGGACTTTCCGCTGATCGTGACGGTGGGCCTCTGGCTCTACTTCCGTCACCGGCGCCAGTACACGCTCACCCGCGACGCAATGCTTATCTCCGGCGGCATAGCGCTGATCATCTACCACCTGTTCCCGGTGGCGCCGCCGCGCTTCCTCAGCGACTTCGGCTTCGTCGACACAATGGCGATCTACAGCAACCTGAGCTACCAGGCGCAGTCGATGCAAGTGTTCGTGAACCCCTACGCCTCCGTGCCCAGCCTGCACGTCGGCTGGCCCGTGATCCTGGCCGTCGGCGTCATCGCTTCGACGCGCTGGAAGCCGCTTTGGGTGCTGGCCGCCATGCTGCCGGTGGCGCAGTTCTTTGCCGTCGTCTTTACCGCCAGTATCCCTACCGCTACGAGGAGGGTTAGTATGTCGTCTTATCAGCGGGTGTCTCGCGCGGATCTTGTTGCTCCTGTTCCCGGTGGGGCCGCCGCGCTCCATTTCCCTGGCAATCGTTCTCAACGCGCCCTCGTACGGCTTCGACGTGTCGACGATGAAGTGCTCCCGGCGTATCTCCTCGCGCGCCGGCAGCATGCGCTCGTACACTTCGACGTCGGCGTCCGACGCGCTTCCGCCTGCCGCCACGCGCTCCGCCAGTCGCGTCCGAGCCACCTCCGCCGGAGCGGTGACCTCCACCAGCAGCAGTCGCGCGCCGCATTTCGCGGAGATATCGTAGAGCGGGCGGCGGTAAGCCTCGGCCAGGTTCGTGGCGTCGAGGATGACGGGGACGCCTTCGCGCAGCAGCCGCTCGGCGACGGCGTGGATGGCGGCGAACAGGCGCCGGCTCTCCTGCCAGGAGTAAGACGGCTTCTCGACCAGCAGTCGGCGGAGAGCGTCGCTTTCGAGCACCAGCGCGCCCGCGCGACGCTGCAGCTCGCGCGCAAACTGCGATTTGCCGGTCCCGGGAAGGCCGCTGATGATGACGAGCGCCGGGTTGGGCGTTGGCGGCGGCAGCGGCCCCAGCGCTTGGAGGAATCTGTCCACGGCGGGAGATCGTGGCTCTGCCATCGTCAAAGATTCTCTGATAACAACGTAGCCGAGACTTCCCAGTCTCGGCGGCGAATTTACGGCCAGACTAGAAAGCCTGGCCTAGGAGTCTCCTTCATCGCCTGAATCTAGGGCTCGACGTAGTAGGCCAGTCCCAGCAGGCCCGGTCCGATCTGCGCTCCCATGACCAGCGTGAACTCGCTGACCGCCACGCAGGCAGGGTTGAGGCGCCTCTGCGCTTCCTCCGCCAGCTCCTGCGCCTCGTCGATGACGTTGGTGTGCTGCACGCACAGATGCAGGCGCTCCCCGGAAAGGCCGCGCTGCTCGAAGATCGGGATTAGCTGGGCCACGGCCCGCCGCCGGGTGCGAGTGCGCGTCAGCAGGTGGATATCCTGCTGCCGGAGCTCGATTATCGGCTTCACGCTCAACAGCGCCGACGCCCACGCCTGAATGCGAGGGACCCGCCCGCCTCTCGCCAGGTATTCCAGCGTGTCGATTACGGCGACGATTCCCACGCGCGGCATCGCGGCTTCGGCTGCTGCTTTGACTTCGGCGAGGCCGGCGTCGCTGCCGGCAGCCTTCGCCGCCTGCAGCACGACGAAGCCTTCGCCCATGGCGGCGCTTCGCGAGTCGAGAACGGCGACCTCCGTGTTGGGCCGCTCCTGCTGGAGAAGCGCGGCGGCCTGCATCGCCGAATCGTAGGTGCCGCTGAACTGCGATGAAACGGTAATGCACAGGATCGAATCGGCCTTGGCGGCGGCCCGTCGGAGCGCTTCGAGGTGCGTTCCCGGCGAGGCGCCCGTCGTCGTCGGCGGATGACGCGCAGCCTTCAGAGCGCGGTAAAAGTTCCCATTCGTCTCCAGGCCGTCGGCATAGGAGTGGTCATCGAAGACAAGGTTGAGCGGCACAACCTCGATATCGTATTTTGCGCGCAGTGAAGCCGGCAGCGAAGCCGCGCTATCCGTCACCACTGCTACGCGTGTCATCCGCGGGGGGCTTTTCCCTTCCTCGCGCCGCTCACGGCTGCGATGCTCGTGGGCTCCCTGAAGGGTCTTTGCTGCGTTGCGGTCAGTGTAATCGCTATGTTAGAATTATACACTAGATAGAGAAGCCAAGACGGAAGAGGGCCCGCGAAGGGAAAATGCTGAGCAAAGAGAACAAGCAGGACATCGTAGAGGAATACGCCACTCACAAAACCGATACCGGTTCTCCAGAAGTGCAGGTAGCCCTCTTGACTGCCCATATCGCTCAGCTCAGCGCCCATCTGAGGACGCACAAACACGATTTCCACTCTCAGCGCGGCCTCCTGATGATGGTGGGACAGAGGCGGAGACAGCTCGCGTACCTCAACAAGAAGGACGTGCAGCGCTATCGGACCGTCCTCGCGAGACTAGGCCTCCGCAAATAACAGCGGTGGCCTTTCTGTTAAGGGAAGAGAGCACGCATCCTCAGATCGATTAGCTCCTCTAACTACATTCTGAAGGATTCGAGAAGAGGTTCCGGGGCCAAGCTGAGTCCCGCGCGATGAGTCAGGAAGACTTCACCCATTCGCCTGGATGCCGGTTCGCCTCGGATAAGGGCGCGCGAAAAGCCGCCCGTCAGTTATGGGTTTAGGGAGGTTCATGTGAATCCACGAGTCTACGAAAGCACGGTCAGCGGACGCCAGTTGACCATCGAGACCGGCAAGCTGGCTTTTCAGGCCGACGGGTCGGTCACTGTGCGCTACGGCGATACCGTCGTCCTGGTCACCGCCTGCGCGACCGAACAGCCACGGGAGGGAATCGATTTCTTCCCTCTGACGATTGACTATGAAGAGCGCCTTTACGCCGCCGGCAAGATTCCCGGCAGCTTCTTCCGCCGCGAAGGCCGTCCGACCACGGAAGCGGTGCTTGCCGCCCGTCTGACGGACAGGCCGCTAAGGCCGCTCTTCCCCAAAGGCTTCCGCAACGACGTCCAGATCGTCGTGACGGTGCTCTCCGCCGATCAGGAGAACTCGCCCGA
Source organism: Dehalococcoidia bacterium (assembly GCA_049511815.1). Classification (GTDB taxonomy): domain Bacteria; phylum Chloroflexota; class Dehalococcoidia; order DSTF01; family JALHUB01; genus JALHUB01. The sequence goes on along the minus strand of JBEKXP010000110.1, from coordinate 4,583 downwards.
CGTCCTGGGCACCATCGGCGCCTCCGCTGCCCTCAGCATGTCCAGCATCCCGTTCGGCGGACCGGTCAGCTCCGTGCGCGTCGGCTACATCAACGGCGAGTACGTCATCCTGCCGACGTTCTCACAGCTCAAAGACAGCGAGCTCGACCTCATCGTTTCGAGCACAGCCGAGGCGGTGATGATGGTCGAGGCGGGCGCAACCGGCGTCTCCGAGGAAAGAGTGCTCGGCGGCATCCGCGCCGGCCATGAAGCAAACCAGGCGATAATCGCCCTGCAGAACGAGATCGTGCGCGACTTCGGTAAAGAGAAGATGGTCGTCAAGCCGCGCGAGGTCGGCGAGGAGGTGCGTCGCGACGTCGCCCAGTTCCTGGAAGGCAAGCTGGAAGCGATCGTCGCTGCCGTCAATCACGAGGAGCGCGACCGAGCTCTCGGCGAGCGCCGCGAAGAGCTGATGGAACGTTTGGGTGAGACCTACGCGGCGGAGCAGTTGCTCGCCGCCTTCGACGAACGCGTGAAGCAACAGGTCCGGCAAAGCATCCTCGAGAAGAGCGTGCGCCCCGATGGCCGCGGCCTGAAGGAGATACGACCCATCAGCGCTGAGGTCGGCATTCTGCCGCGGACGCATGGCTCCGGCCTGTTCACCCGCGGCCAGACTCAGGCCCTGACCATCGCGACTCTAGGTTCGGCGAGCGAAGAGCAGCGGCTCGACACGTTGTCGCCGGAAGACACCAAGCGCTTTCTCCATCACTACAACTTCCCGCCGTTCTCCGTCGGCGAAGTGCGACGAATGGGCTCGCCGAGCCGCCGCGACATCGGCCACGGTGCGTTAGCCGAACGCGCCATCGAGCCCGTCATACCGGCGGAGGATGAGTTCCCTTACACCATCCGTCTCGTCACCGAAGTCCTGTCCAGTAATGGCAGCACCTCGATGGCAAGCGTCTGCGGCAGCACTCTTGCGCTCATGGACGCCGGCGTTCCCATCAAGGAGCCCGTGGCCGGAATCGCGATGGGGCTGATCAAGGGCGAGGGCGGCACCTACAGGATCCTCACGGACATCGCCGGCCTGGAAGACGCCATGGGCGACATGGACTTCAAGGTCGCGGGCACGGCCGGCGGCATCACGGCGCTGCAGATGGACATTAAGGTCAAAGGCATCACGCCGGAGATCATGGGCGAAGCGCTGGAGCAGGCAAGAGAGGCGCGCCTGGAGATCCTCGACAAGATGCATGCCACGATCTCGGAAAGCCGCGGGGAGCTTTCGCGCTATGCTCCTCGCATGTACCGCATCAAGATCCCGCAGGGCAAGATCGGCCAGGTGATCGGTCCGGGCGGGCGCGTCATCCGCTCCATCATCGAAGAGACGAAGTGCACTATCGACGTCGAGGACGACGGCACGGTGTTCATCGGCTCGACCAGCGAGGAGCAGGCGAATCGCGCCATCGAGATGATCCAGGGCCTGACGCGCGAGGTCGAGATCGGTCAGATATACACGGGCCGCGTCACGCGGACGACCAACTTCGGCGCCTTCGTCGAGATAATCCCCGGCAAGGAGGGGCTGGTGCGCATCTCGGAGCTTGCCGACTATCGTGTCCCCAGCGTTGAGGACGTGGTGAAGGTCGGCGACGAGATCATGGTGCAGGTCATGGAGATCGACAACCTTGGGCGCATCAACCTGTCGCGGCGAGCCGTGCTCGAAGGTGGAGCGCAAGGCGAGACACAAGGGGAGGCACGAGTCGAGACGAGAGGCGAGGCGGATGAGGGCGAGGAGCCCCAACCACCGCCGCTCCCGACGGAGCGAATGCCTATCGGCGGTCCTGCCGGCGGACGCAGCAGGCGACCCGGCGGCTACGGCTCGGACCAGCGTCCCCAGCGACGCCCCGGCGGCGGTCGGCCGCCCGGCGCCCCGGGCCAATCGCGCACTTCGCCGGATGGCGGGGCGGGCCGTCCTCCGAGACGCCGTCCTTACGGGCACCGTCAGGAACCGCGACAGGGCGGAGGGCCCGGCGCCGGCCCCGCGCCGCGTCCGCCTTTCGGCAGACGCTGGTAGCGGTTGGTCGGCCTCGCTGGCCACAGGGAATTGACCATGGCTCAGATTCGAGTGGTTGTCAGCGGCACCGGCAAGATGGGCCGGGAGATTCTGGCGGCGGTCTGCGCCGACCCCGAGCTGGAACCGGTCGGCGTGCTCGAGAAGTTCTCCGCCGAGGAGTACGTCTCGCTGCCGGACGGCTCGGGCCTCGTGCACCTCGACAAGGACCCGCAGGCGCTGCTGTCGCGCTCACGCCCGGACGTGATCGTCGACTTCACGAACGCCGACTGGACGCCGCAGGTGGTGAAAGCGGCGCTCGATAACGGCGTCCGCATGGTCATCGGCACGACCGGCCTGCCCGAAGACCTCCTCTCCGATCTGGACCGAAGCTGTAAGGAGAAAGGCGTCGGCGCCGTCGCGGCGTCGAACTTCGCAATCGGCGCGGTGCTGATGATGCACCTGGCGCGAATCGTCTCCAAGCACCTCGACCACGCCGAAATCATCGAGCTGCACCACGACCAGAAGGTCGACGCGCCCTCCGGCACGGCGATTGCGACGGCGCAGGGAATGATCGCCAGCCGCGGCCGTCCATTCTTGGAAGCGTCGACGCAAAAGGAGATGGTGGCCGGGACGCGCGGCGGCTCGCTGGGCGGAATCGCCATTCACAGCGTGCGACTGCCCGGGCTGGTGGCGCATCAGGAGGTCATCTTCGGCGGGACGGGCCAGACGCTGACCATCCGCCACGACTCCACGGGCCGCGAGTCGTTCATGCCGGGAATCTTGCTGGCGACGAAAGAAGTGATGAACCGCAGCGAGCTCGTGCGCGGCCTCGACAAGCTCATCGGCCTCTGATCCCCGGGGTTCCCGATCCGCTTCGCACCAAGAGTCCTACCACGCTCTACGCTCCCTTCCTCGAGGCTGTTCTGGATGATGACGTCAAGAGCGCGCGGCTTCACCGCAATCCGAGGGGAGTCCAGAGGGAGCAAAGCCCCTTTGGCGGGGGTTTCAGGGGGTGTCCCCCTGAATTCCGATAAACCCTTCTGGGCGGGAGGGTGGGAAGAAAGACGCTCATGTTTCAAGGAGGTGGTGGAGGGGGCATGGCTGCAACGCCGGTTGCCCGATCCCCCCTTCTGCCGCTATTATGGTAGCTCACCGTGCGATGGACGCGGACGGCAGAGCTTTGTATCCCCAACGGGGCAAATCGCGGGCCGCCCGCTGCCTTTTGTCGATACGCCGGAATCTAGCAGGAAGTCGAGCTCATGTCTGACAAGCAATACAACATCGCCGTCGTCGGGGCCACCGGTATGGTGGGACGCGAGTTCCTGGGCATCTTGCAACAGCGCAAGTTCCCGGTGAAGGGACTGCGTCTGCTCGCCACCTCTCGCTCCGCCGGCAAGAAGATCGTCGTCGGCGACCAGGAGCTGACGGTGGAAGAGACAACGAACGACTCCTTCGCCGGCGCCGACTTCGTCTTCGTCTCCGCCAGCGGCCAGGCCTCGCGAGACTATTGCCCCATCGCCGCGCAGGTCGGCGCCATCGCCATCGACGACAGCTCCGCCTGGCGCATGGACCCCAAAGTGCCGCTGGTAGTACCGGAGGTGAACGCCGACGACGTGGCGAAGCACCACGGCATCATCTCGATACCCAACTGCTCGACGACGCCGGTGGTCATGTGCCTGTGGCCGATTCACAGGGTGAACCCGGTCAAGCGCGTCATCGCCGACACCTACCAGTCCGTTTCCGGCACCGGCAAGGCGGCGGTCGATGAGCTCGTCACGCAGTCGAAGCAGGTGCTCGAGGGGAAAGAGACGTCCTCGCACGTCTACCCGCACCAGATCGCGTTCAACCTGCTGCCGCAGATCGACGTCTTCATGGACAGCGGCTACACTAAAGAAGAATGGAAGATGATCCACGAGACGCGCAAGATCATGCACGACGAAACGATCGCCATGTCGGCGACGTGCGTTCGCGTGCCCGTGATGATCTCCCATAGCTGCGCGGTGCACGTGGAGCTGACGCATCCGATGAACCCGGACGATGTGCGCGACATCCTGGCCGAGTCGCCGGGCGTGACGGTGCAGGACGACCCCAGCATCAGCCTCTACCCGCTGCCCTGGCTGGCCGCCGGTGAGGACGACGTCTTCGTGGGGCGCATCCGCCAGGACGACTCGCATCCCAACTCCATCGCGATGTGGATCTCCTCCGACAACCTCCGCAAGGGGGCCGCCCTCAACGCAATCCAGATAGCCGAAGAGCTGGTGAAGAGAGACCTCGTCTAGCGCGCGGAGGAAGATGACCATGGGAGAGATAGGCCGTCTGCTGACGGCGATGATAACCCCTTTCAACGACCAAGGCGCCGTCGATTACCGGCAGGCGCAGCAACTGGCGCTGGCGCTCTTGCGCTCGGGCAGCGACGGCGTTGTCGTCGCCGGCACGACAGGCGAAGTGCCGACGCTCACGCACGACGAGAAACTCGGCCTCTTCAAGGCGGTGAAAGAAGCGGTGGGCAGCTCCGGCGTCGTCGTGGCTGGCAGCGGCAACTACAACACGGCCGAGA
>JBEKXP010000109.1:0-7234 GCA_049511815.1 Dehalococcoidia bacterium | reverse complement strand
CGGCCGGAGGGCTCGGCGCAGGACTGGTCGCTTTCCTGGGGGCCCGCATCACCTCGGGCGCGGAGTTCGTAGCTGAGGCGATAGGTCTTGACAGTCGAATCGAACAAGCTGACGTCGTCTTCACCGGCGAAGGTCGGCTCGACTTGCAGACGGCGTATGGAAAGGCGGTCGCCGTTGTGGCGCGGCTGGCGAAGGAGCGCGGCCGTCCCGTCGTGGCTTTTGCGGGTAACGTCGCGGATGATGCCGATCTGGTGACCCTTGGTCTCGATGCTGCTGTTCCAATCGCCAAAGGGCCGGCGTCGCGGGAAGAGATGTTCGCCAAGGCGGAGGAACTGCTTTCGAGCGCGGCAGAGCAGGCGACGCGGCTACTGCTCCTGGGGCGGTCTTTCGCTGGCTGATGTCGTTCCCTCCGGCGGCGGGGCTTCCTCTTCGCCGGTTCCTGCCTCCTCCATCTCTTCGGGCATGCCGCGCGGGAAGTTGAGCAGCACCAGGATCAGCAGAGCGATGGCGATGGCAATGGGCAGGACGAGCCCGCTCCAGGCGACATCGCCCCTGGCGCCGTGGAAGACCCCTGTGCAGACGGCGATCAGCTGCTCCCCGACGGCCAGCCACAGGATGAAGCGATACCGGGTCGGATGCAGCGCGGCGATCAGGTAGAGGCTGCCCGTCACGAAGAGCGCGCCGCTGAAAGCTCTGCCCGCCAGGATTCCGTCCGGCGCGCCGTCCTTGACCGACACGAGGAAGCTGTGGAACGCCAGTTGAGCGGCGCCGCCCAAGAAGTCCCACGCCGCCATGACTAGGAGCAGCAGGCGAAGCGACCCCGCAGGAACGAGTCTCTCCTGGTACTCGGTCAAGATCCTTCTCCCTCTCCCAGTGGAGGACTCATCGGCTCAAGCGTATTCTAGCACAGCCGATTCGACACTGTCGCCGCCTGGGACGCTGTTCAGTCCAAGCCCAGCTCTGCCAGTGCCTCCTCCGACAGACCGAAGAAGTGCGCGATTTCGTGCAGGACCGTGATCCGCACCTCGCGCACGAGCTCCGCTTCGCCGGGGAAGTCTCTCTCTAGCGGCTCGCGGAAAAGCGTTATCTTGTCCGGCACTTCGAAGCCGTAGCTTCCCATCCGCTCGCTCAAAGGCACGCCTTCGTACAGTCCGTACAGGCGGTCGCTCCGCTTTGCATGCGCTCGCCGGTAATCGCCGGGGCCGGGCCGCCGCTTCACGACGATATCGACGTTGGCAAGCTTCTCATCGAACGGCGGCGGGATTTCCGCCAGGGCGGCGAGAACGAGACGATCGAAGCGACGTGGGCTCATATGAGGACGCGGCAGTAAGAAGCTTTTGCGGCTACTGCTTGCGAGGCTGATCCGGGCTGAAGCATTCCCAAAGCGCCTGGTAGCCCTTGCCGAGAATGGCGTTTCTTATCTCTTCCTGCTCCAGATCGAGCAGCTCCCGGAAAACGTCCTCGCACAACTGGGGCGCGCCGGGACTGCCGGAATCGATAATGCGACGCGCGATGGCCGGCCAGATGCCGGACGAGGCCAGGCTATCGATGTGCTTTGGCCACCAGACGGAGCAGATCTTGTTCGGAATGCGAAAGCGCGGGCGAAGCTGCTTCAGGCTGCGAAAACGCTCTTCGGCGGTCTTTACGGGGGCGACGAGCTTCAGCAGCGGGCCGTCGATAGGGGTATAGCGGGTGTCGATGAGGAGGCGCCGGCTGATGACCACGAACCGGAGCGTCAGCACTTCCGCCGTCTCGACGGTCTGCACGATCTCGGCGACATTTAGCTCGTAGTCGTTGTCCATTTGACCTCGTCTCGTTGACGTACCCCGCCTAAGAGCCTTACCGATTGTAGCACCGCCGGAATCTTCGCTCAAGTGCAAAGCCGCATAACTCGTCGGCGAGCGCTTAAGGGTACGTGAGATGACGGTCCAGAAGCGCGCGCGAGATGATAACGCGGTGAATCTGGCTCGTCCCTTCGACAATCATAAGCTGCCGGGCGTCGCGGTAATGGCGCTCCAGCGGATGGTCGCGCATATAGCCCTGCGCCCCCAGCACCTGCAGCGCGTCGGACGATACCTTCACCGCCGTCTCTGTCGCGAACGCCTTGGCGACGGACAGCATGTGCGAGTCCTGTCGCCGGAAGCGGCCGCGGTCGACCAGCCAGGCCGCCTGGTACGTCAGGAGGCGCGCCGCTTCGACCTGAATGGCCATGTCGGCGAACATGAACTGAATCGCCTCCAGCTCCGCAATTGGACCACCAAAAGCTTCGCGCTGCCGGGCGAATTCGAGCGCGTAAGCCAGCGCGCCTTCCGCAAGCCCCAGGCCACGGGCTGCGACGATGGGCCGCACGCTGTTCAGCGTCCCCAGGACGGCCGTGAAAGCCTCGTTCTCCTTTCCGCCGAGCAGATTTTCTTCCGGGACAAAGCAGTCCTGGAAGGCGAGAAGCGCCGTCGCCACGCCGCGCACGCCCATCTTCTCGTCGAGGCGGGCGACCGAGTAGCCGGCTGTGGTCGTCGGGACGATGAAGCCGGAGATGCCGCGGGCCCTCGCCGCCGGGTCGGTCTTAGCGAACATCGTCACGTAGTCGGCGACGGCGCCGCCGGAAATAAACGCCTTCTCGCCGTTCACCACGTAGCCGCCGTCCTTTCGGACCGCCCGCGCCTGGATCGCGGCCGCGTCGGAGCCGGCGTTGGGCTCGGTGAGGGCGAAGGCCGCCCGCAGCTCGCCTTTGGCAACCGGCGGCAAGTAACGCTTCTTCTGCTCTTCCGTCCCGCCGAGAACGATTGGCTGCGTCGGCAGAGCCGTCAGGAGAAGCGTAAGGCCGGAAGCGCAGCAGTACTTCGCGACCTCCTCGACGGCGAGCGCTAGCGCAAAGAAGCCGGCGCCGCTGCCGCCGTACTCCGCTGGAATCGTCAGGCCCAGCAGGCCGGCGTCGCGAAAGACGTTGAAAAGCTCGTCGGGGTAGCTTGCCGTCGCGTCGATTTCGGCGGCCCTGGGAGCCACCTGCTCCCGCGCAATGCGCCTGGCGGCGCCGCGGATGAGCTCGTGCTCTTCGCTCAGTTCAAAGTCCAAGTCCCTCACCCTTTCAGTTTGATTCGCTCAAGAGAGAAAGCGGCCCAGGCGTGGGCCTCACGGGTTGACGGCATCATGTGCCGAGCCTAGAATAAAGTAACAACTGAATACGGTAAACGCTCTTATCCAGAGTGGTGGAGGGACCGGCCCTACGAAGCCCGGCAACCAGTTTGGAGGACGTCAGTCCCTCAACATGGTGCCAAGTCCGACCCTGCCGGCAGCAGGGAGAGATGAGAGTAGGTTGAACTTCTCACACCACGAGAAGTTTTTTATTGTCCTTTTCCTTGTGAAATCTATGACCAGACAGTCCGAGGTCGACAGGCAACGAGGCTGGAGCTCATACGACGTGAAGAGGATACGGGACAGACAAGAATGGTAGCAGGGTGGCCCGATTTTCTGCGCGACGATCCGACCGACTGGCTTCTCGAAGAAGACAATCCTTCGGTGCGCTACCTGACGCTGCGCTCGCTGCTCGAGCTCGATGAGGCGCACAGCCAGGTAGTGCCCGCCAGGCGGGCAATCATGAACGAAGGCGTCGTGCCCGCGATCCTGGCTGCCCAGCATCCCGACGGCTACTGGTTCAAGCCGGGCCCCGGCTATTCGCCCAAGTATCGGAGCACCATCTGGCAAGTAATGTTCTTGTCGCAACTCGCCGCCGACGCGTCGGATGAGCGCGTCGCCAGGGGCTGCGAGTACGTTCTAACACACAGCCGGGCCAAGAGTGGCGCTTTTGCGTACAACGGTGACCGGAACGGCGCAATCGATTGCCTCAACGGCAACCTCATCCACGCCTTCTACCGCCTCGGCTGGGGAGCGGACCCGCGCGTCGGAGAGGCGGTGCAAGAGCTGGCCGCCGCTGTTGCCCGCAGGCATTTCGAGTGCGGGCCGAACGGAAAGCTGCCCTGCGCCTGGGGCGCGGTCAAAGCGCTCCTGGCGTTTTCCGTGATGCCGTCGGCCGAGCGCGTCGGGCCGGTGAAAGCGGCGATCGACGAGGCTGTGGCCTTTCTCTTGAGTCGAAACCTTGCCGTCGGCGATTACCCTTGCCGCAGTAGCGTGAGCTCTAATTGGCAGAAGTTCGGATTCCCGCTCAGCTACACAAGCAACATCCTCGAGGCGCTCAACGCGCTGGCCGGGGTCGGGCACGGCGCCGAGCCGCAGTTGCGCGACGCCATAAGGCACGTCCTCTGGAAACAGGACACGGAGGGTCGCTGGCGGATGGAGACCAGCCTGAACGGCAAGATGTGGGTGGACATCGAGCGGAAGGGTAAGCCGAGCAAGTGGGTGACGCTTCAGGCCCTCCAAATGCTCAAGCGGGTCTTTGGAGGGAACTAGGTTGAACGAAGCGCGGGTCGCAATAATCGGCGGCAGTGGCTTCTATGAGATGGCCGGTCTCGAGAACCGCCGTGAAGTTCGCGTAGAGACTCCGTTCGGAGAGCCCAGCGATGCCATCCTGCTCGGGACCCTCGGCAAGGTTGGTGTCGCCTTCCTGCCGCGACACGGCAAGGACCACCGCCTTCTGCCGTCGGAAGTGCCCGCGCGCGCCAATATCTACGCGCTGAAGACGCTGGGAGTGGAGCGCATCATCTCCGTCAATGCCGTCGGTAGCCTGCGAGAGGAGATCGAGCCGCGACACCTGGCCGTGCCGGACCAACTGATCGATCGGACGGTGGCACGCGCCGACACCTTCTTCGGCGAAGGTTTTGTCGCGCACGTCTCTATGGCCGACCCCTTCTGTCCGGATTTGCGACGCGCTCTGGTCGAAGGCGGCCGGCAAAGCGGAGCCCAGGTGCACGAAGGCGGTACGGCCGTCGTCATCGAAGGCCCGTCTTTTTCCACCAGGGCCGAGTCGTCGCTTCACCGCTCGTGGGGCGCCGAACTGGTCAGCATGACGATGCTGCCCGAGGCCAAACTGGCGCGCGAGGCCGGCATTTGCTACGCTGCCCTGGCCTGCGTGACCGACTACGACGTCTGGCGCGAGTCGTACGCTGACGTGACGGCGCAAATGATTCTCGACAACCTGCTGACAACGCTTGAAAGCGCCCGCCGCGCTGTCGCTTTCGCCGTCGAGCAGCTTCCCGCCGACAGGAGTTGCCGCTGCGCGCACGCGCTCGACGACGCGCTCGTGACGCAGCCCGACGTGGTGCCGGCGGCAACGCTGCGGAAACTCGCGCCGATCATCGGCGACCGCGTTCGAGTCAGGGAGGACGGCGATGGCCGCTAGCAAGACGATGAAGAGCGAGCGCCTCCGAGAGGCGTTTCTCGTCCGGCGGCTGCGAGAGCCGAAGGAGATACGGGCCCTGCTCTTGCCGCACCGTCGCTATGCCGCCTACGGCCTTGCTCAGTTGGAGTCGCCGCTATTCGAACAATCGCAGTGGTGGCTGGCCGAGGATGGCGCCGAGAAGGCGCTTCTGATGTATTCGCGTGGCGGGCTCGGTCAGGCACTGCTGGCGCTTGGGGACGAGATCGCCCTCTACGCCCTTCTCAGCCTTCACCCCGGGCCGGTATACTCCTTCGCGACCGCCGAGATGAGCCATGCCGGCGTGATGCGACATTTCTTCTCGCTGGCGCAGAAACAGCCGATGCAACGGATGGTCGTCGACAACCGCAGCTTTGTCACCCCGTCAGAGTCGGGGAGCCCGGATGCGGAGCTACGCCGGCTGACGGCTCGCGATACCACCGCGGTTAACGCGTTGAACCGCAGCGAGGCCGAGGGCATCAGCTATCGCCGCTCGCAGATCAGCGAAGGCGTCTACTTTGGCGTCTTTCTCGACGGCCGGCTGGTCGCCATGGCCGGCACCCACGGCGTCGCCCGATCGGAGCGGATTGCGGTGCTCGGCAACGTTTTTACGCATCCCGCGCACAGGAACAGCCACTTTGCCCTGTTGTCGACCGGCGCCGTCACTCGCGAGCTGCTCGAGAGTTGTGACGAGGTCGTCCTGAGCGTGAATCCCCGCAACGAGGCGGCGGTGAGCGTTTACCTCCGGCTGGGTTACCGGCACGACAGCGATCTCATCGAGACCGCGGTCACGCGCCGGGACTCGCTGGGGCTCGCAAGCCTGGCTCGGCGGCTGCTCGCGCGCTGGCGGGGTCGCGAAAGCGGCAGGGAGTCGGTCTATTCGCCCGCACGACATGGATAGTCAAACGAAGGAGTTCGACAGGGAATGAATAATGCTCCGGACATCCCTCATGACGTGAAGGACCTCGGCCTGGCAGAGGAAGGAATCAGGCGGATCGAGTGGGCGGCGCGGGAGATGCCCGTAATAAGCATCATCCGCGAGCGCTTTGCCAAGGATAGGCCGTTGCAGGGTCTGCGCCTGTCCGCCTGCCTTCACGTGACCACCGAGACGGCGAACCTGATGCTCGCGCTCAAGGACGGCGGCGCTGAGCTTGCCCTCTGCGCCAGCAACCCGCTCAGCACGCAGGACGACGTCGCCGCTGCGCTCGTGACCGAATACGGCATCCCGACCTTTGCGAAAAAGGGCGAGGACGATCAGACCTACTATCGGCACATCCATCAGGCGCTCGAGAACCGGCCGCAGATGTCGATGGACGACGGCGCTGACCTGGTTGCGACGATTCACCGCGAGCGGCGCGACCTCATTCCGGACATTCTGGGTGGCACGGAGGAGACGACGACCGGCGTCATTCGACTCCAGAGCATGGCCCGCGACGGCGCCCTCGCCTACCCGATAATCGCCGTCAACGAGGCCGATACCAAGCACCTCTTCGACAACCGCTACGGCACGGGCCAGAGCACCATCGACGGTGTGACGCGCGCGACCAACGTCCTCTGGGCGGGGAAGAACGTCGTGGTCTGCGGCTACGGCTGGTGCGGCCGCGGCGTCGCCATGCGGGCTCGCGGGCTTGGGGCGCAGGTCATCGTCACTGAGGTGAAGCCGGTGCGGGCGCTGGAAGCGGTCATGGACGGCCTGCGCGTCATGTCGCTGGCGGAGGCGGCGCCGCTGGGCGACATCTTCATCACCGTCACCGGCGATATCAACGTCATCGACCGCCGGCACATGGAGGCGATGAAGGACGGCGCCATCATCGCTAACTCCGGCCATTTCGATGTGGAGATCAACATCAAAGCGCTGGAGCAGATGGTAGAAGGAAGGCGTCAGGTGCGGCCCTTCGTCGAGGAATTCCGCCTGACAGACGGGCG
>JBEKXP010000108.1:0-7243 GCA_049511815.1 Dehalococcoidia bacterium | reverse complement strand
TTCAAAGATGCGGTCGAGGCAGCGCCGACAAATGTGCAGCCCTGCCCAACATCAACAGCGTATGGGAAAGGCAGCGACCCGCTGGATCCCTCTTCGCCAAGCACCGGGGCGGCGGTTGGCGGAGTGGCGGAAGCACCTGCTGAATCGAGTCCCGAGGCAAAGCCTGAGACCGAGCCTCCGTTGCGCATCCTCGCGACGCTCATGATCCTGGCCGGCGGCCCCGTCATCATAGCGCTCGGGTGGCGGTACTGTCGCCGTCAGCAAAAGCGAGGCTGACTCGTAGCGAGTGAGCCCGGAGATATCGACTTGCGCGAAACCCTGCTCGCACTGGAAGAAGCTCCCTTATTCCGATCGCTGAGCCAAACTGAGATCGACTTCGTCCAGCAGAGGACACGCCTCTGTTCATTTCAGCCCGGAACAGGAATTGGCTCTAGAAATGTCATCCATTCACAAGTGGACGCAGAACCAGCGCTGCAGTCCCCATGCCGCCGGTCACCTCGCTGCCGGACGGGACCACCAACGCCGGCAGCCCCTCGTCCGCTGACACCACAATACCCGTGCGTCACACATCTCCCCACGGTTGGGGTGTTCTAGGAGGCAGGACCCATGCTACGAGCTCAGCGACTCTTGAGATGGAAGATCTTCAGAGAGTATCTATTCCCAAGCCCACTGCCCATGACCATCCCTGACATGCTGAAGCTGGCTTGCTCCCGCTACCGCTACCGCTCAAACGTGGCCTATCGAATGAAGGAGGGGACGGATTTCCGGACGCTGACCTACGGCGACATGGAGCGACAAGCCGCCGCCTTCGGCGCGGGCCTCATCGCGATGGGTCTGCGACAAGGAGATCGCGTTGCCATTGTCTGCGAGAACTGCTTCGAGTGGGTGATCGGCTACTACGGCCAGTGCATGGCCGGCGCGGTCGGTGTTCCCGTGCATGCGGAGCTGAAAGGCAGGGAGATCGAGGAGATGATTCGGTGGGCAGAGGCCCGTTTTGTCATTGCCTCAGCTCGCGTCTTGAGCAAGATCAAGGGTGACATTCCAGGCGTGGAAACGGTCATCGGCGTCGGCGGCGACCTCAGGGTACCCGGGCGCGCTGGGAACAGCTTCCTGCAAAGAGGTCGTGCCAATTCTGTTCCCTTCCATGAGGTAGCGGCTGCCGCCACACAGAAGAGCTACCGCGCTCTGGCGGCCACCCGTGTCGAACCCGACGACCTGGCCTCCATCGTGTTCACCTCCGGCACGACGGGCGGCACGAAAGGGGTAATGCTCACCCATCGCAACATCGTGTCCAACGTCCACCAGAGAGACCGCCATGGGCTTGACGCCAGCGAACGAGACCGCCTGCTTGTCGTTCTGCCGCTGCACCATGTATTTCCCTTCACTTTCGCGGTGGTCGGCCTGCTTACAGTCGGTGCTGCGGCTACGTTTGAAAACGACCTGCTACGCCTGCGTGAACGCCTTAACGACGTCAGGCCTACCGCACTCCTGGGAGTGCCCGCCCTCTTCGAGGCAATGTATCGCGCCATCGAGACGCGAATCGAGGCGGAGGGACAGAAGAGGCGGTTCAAAATTGGCCTGCGCATCGTCACGAGGGCGAAGGACCTGACAGGCGTGAACATCGGCAGAATCGTCTTCCGCCGGATCCACAAGCAGCTCGGCGGTGAACTCCGCGTCTTGATATGCGGCGGCGCTCCCCTGAGCGCGGATTTGGCGCTCAAGTACTTCCACCTCGGCATTCCTATCATGCAGGGCTGGGGCTTGTCGGAGACGGCGCCCGTGGCGGCTATGCAGCGCTTGTGTCCACGCCGGTTCCAGTTTACGAAGTACTATGAAAAGCGGGTCGGCAGCGTAGGCTCTGCTCTTCCAGATGTTGAAATCAGGGTCGTCGATGTGCCAGAGAAAGGCATCTTTGTCCGCCTTCACGGCGAGGGCGAGCTTGTGGTGCGCGGGCCCAACGTCTCCCGCGGCTATTGGAAGGCGCCGGAAGAAACCAGCAGAGCGATGAAGAGCGGCTGGTTTCACACCGGCGATCTCGGTCGCATCGACAAGGAGAACAACGTATGGATCACGGGTCGCGCGAAGTACGTGATTGTGCTCGATTCCGGCGAGAAGGTCGTTCCCGACGAGCTGGAGGACCGGCTCGCGTCGAGCCCGCTGATTGAGGACATCTGCGTGGTGCCCCGGCGCGTCCGCAACAAGACAATGGTGGGAGCCATCATCTACCCCAGCCTAGAGGGCGTGGTCGGGCGCTGCCAGGCCGAAAACATTCCCCTGATCGAGAGCAATGTCCGGAGACTGGTGGAGAGCGAGCTCAACAAGTTCGGAGCGGACATGGCTCCCTTCAAGCGCGTCAATGAGATCCTGCTCAGCAGCTTCCCCCTGCCTCGTACCGATACGCGCAACATTGCCCGCTGCCGCATCAAGGACTCCTATTCCTTCGATCTCAAGCGCTGGCGCCGAGCGGCCGCGGACGCGCAGGTAGCGGCCGGCGAGTCGATACCCGCGGGTCCTGGAGGGATCTGAAGGTAGCAGGCTTGCTGCCCAAGGCTGGACGCGCAGGGTAGCGGGCAAAGAGGAGATTTGGACGCCATGAAGGATTTCTCTCATCCCCTATTCGACGGTCTTCCGCCAGAGGAGGCCCTGCGCCTGCAAGGCAGTCTGGTTCACCGTCACTACGAGCCCGAGGCTGTCATTGTTCGGGAGGGAGAGCAGCCTGACGAGTTGCTCATTATTGCCTCGGGCGCTGTCTGCGTCGTCTGCCGTGATCAGCACGGTAGACAGGGAGTCATCGCCAATCTCCAGGCGGGGCAGTGGTTTGGGGAGATGTCACTGATCACCGGCGAGCCGGCCTCAGCTACGGTGCAGGCCCAGGGCGAAGTAGAAGTGTGGGCTCTGCCCCGCAGCGTGTTCGCGGCCGTCGCAGAGGCCAGCCCCTTGCTCATCGAGAGACTAAGTAAGGTTCTAGTCGAGCGTCTGCGTGACACTAATGCGAAGTGTCTCCAAGCGCAGAAAGCCGAGGTCTCCCTGTTCCTGGCGCCGGGCAATCCGGAATGGGCGAAGGCTGTCACCCGCATAGTCGCGAGGTCCATGGCCTGGCACTCGCGGCGGCGCGTCGTCCTGGTCGAACTCTCCGGTAACGCCGAGAAAGGAGCTTCACCGGAACGGGGCCTGCGGCTGGTGGACACGGGCTACAGCGGTCTGAGTCTGGTCACGCTCGACGTTACGCCGCGGACAGTCAGCGAGGTCATGTCCGCTCTGGAGTCGCTCCGGGATAGCCATGACTACGCCCTGGTGTACGCAGGCGGCGACCAGATGCTCGGTCAAGCCATCGCGCAGTCGGCGTCGCGTGTTCTTCTTCTGGTGTCAGGGGGAGCGGTGCGGGCAGCGGCGGATTTCGCGGCAACGCTTGGCCTGTCGGACGACGGGTGCAGCGTTTGCGCCATCGAGTCGACCGGCCGTGTCTCTCCGCTGAGTATCGCTGAGTGTGAGCTACTGCAGAAAAGGATGTCCGTAGCTCTGCGTTGCTTCGTCCCCGGAGGGATCGATGCCGTGGAAGCGCTCGCTCGCGATGACGGCAAAACTGTCGCTGGAATGCGAGCCGCGCGAGAGAAGCTTGATTGGCTGGCCCGAGACATCGTTCACCTCAAGGTTGGCCTCGCTCTCGGTGGAGGGGGTTCTAGGGGCTATGCTCATCTGGGTACGCTGAAGGTATTGCAGGGATTAGGCGTGCCGGTAGACGCGGTGGCAGGCTGCAGCATCGGCGCTACCATCGGTGCCGGAATTGCCGCCGGTTACTCGCTCCAGCGAATACAGGCCCAAATGGAGGCGATCGGGCGCAAGGCTGTCCGGCTCACGCTGCCGATGCGCTCCTTGCTAAGCAACCGCGGCGTGATGCAAGGACTGAAGAGCATCGCCGGCGACTGGCGCTTCGAGGACCTAGCGATGCCGCTGGGCTTCGTGGCGGTCGACGTCTTTGGCGGAGAAGAGGTGCTGCTGTGCAGGGGGTCGGGATGTCCGGCTATGCTGGCGTCAATGGCGTTGCCGGGCATCTACCCACCCGTCCGCATCGGCGAACGGTACCTCGTAGACGGGGGGATTCTGAATCCAGTGCCGGTGAGCGCCGCGGTCGCTCTTGGCGCGGACGTGGTGGTGGGTGTCAAGCTGGGAGTGCCGCAAGACCAAGGGGAGGCAAGACGGTCGAACAGCGCCGGACGCGGTCCTTCGATACTCGATACCATCGCCGGCACGCTTGAGACTATGCAGCGCAAGATCGTGGAGACGAGCTCTGTTCATGCAGACGTTACGATTGAGCCGGAGATTCCCGCGGGCGTCAGCCTGCTCGATTTCGGGCACGCCGCTGAACTGATGGAGGCGGGAGAGCGCGCGACTGAGCAGGCACTGCCGGACCTGCGCGCGGCAATGCCCTGGCTGGCCCGGTAAGCTTTTCGAGCGAGCGGCGGGCCGTCTCAGCCGGCCTGAGAAGATGGTTCTACGGCGGCTCGATGTTCGGGCCACACCGATTCCAGGACCACCCATTGTCCGGGATCTGCGCACAGATGCTCTTCGAATCTTGCCATTAGATTGGCGCAGTTGACCCTGAGATCCTCTCGCGTATCAGCGCTACGGACGAGGGGGACAGGCGGACCAATCTGGGCGTGGTAGCGGAAGCCGCGCTCGCGATGCACGAAGCACGGGACGAGGTCGGCGCCCGTGCGCGTGGCCAGTTCTACCGCGCCCGCCGGGATTGGCGTCGGCCGGCCGCAGAGAGGGACGGGCAGACCATGGCCCTGGATGTCGCGGTCGACGAGGATAGCCACAATGCCGCCGCTCTTGAGTCGTCGCACCGCCTCCTTGGCGCTGTTCAGACTGACGGGCAGGAAGATGTGGCCGTGCGCTGCCCTCAGCCGCTGGGTGAGTCGCATGAGCTGCGGCGGATTCAGGGGTTCGGTAAGGGCGAGGACCTGGATCCCCAGAGCGAGCGGTTGCAGGCTGATCTCCGGGTTGCCGAAGTGAGCACTCGCGAGCACCGCGCCTCTGTCTCCCGCGACAGCTTCCTGAAGATAGCTGAGGCCCTCGAGTGTGAGATACCGCTCGCAAAAGCGGGGCAGGTCCAGGTGCGGCATCCGGATGAGGTCTGCATAGTAGCGGGCGGCGTTTCTCACAACTTCGCGAGCGGCGGTACGCACCTGCCGTTCGCTGGCCTCGTCGCCCAGCACCTGTCGCATGTTGGCCTGTACGTTCCGGCGGATGTCTGCTCGCAGCAGATAACTCGTGTCGGCAGCCAGCCGCGCGATTCCATATGTGACGCGACAGGGGAGCCTCCCCAGGACCCAGTAGGCCAGCAACAGCGCATAATAGGTCCACATGATTCAGGTCCTCTATCAGGTCGGCGAGGTCAAACGCGCCCGATCGCGACCCGTGGGCGAGGATGTCAGCCAGCCAACCCCAGCGGTCGTAGGAGCTCCGGACAGGATCGCTTGCAGTACTCCTCGAAGACTCCGACCGCCCTGTGCTCCGACTCTTCTGCGGACAGAAAGGAACAATCGGGTATGTTTATGGCGCCGAACTCGCACGCCCGATGCCAGTCATCGGGAGTCTCAATTCTGTAGGTGGGCTTGAACAACGCCTCGACCTTATCCGGGTGTTCGATGCCCAGGCCCGCGCCCTCTTCCTGGTACAGACGTGCCAACGCCACCGCTTGCTCCAGCGAGACCTTCTCCATCGCATGTCGGACGAACCAATCATGCCACTCTCCGTGCTGCTGACGCCTGTCCATCTCGATTGCGCATACCAGCACATGAGCGTTGCTAGTCTGATCAAGGTAGAGAACTACATGCGCGGCGCGTTGCCGCATACGGGCGACTGCGTCTTCGCTGCTGCCCACGGGAGCGAAGAAGGCGGTGACAAACGGCACAGGCGAGGACCGGAAAGCGCGGCTGACGAGGCCCGCCTGGAGGAAGAGGTGAGCGCATATGCCAAAGAGCCTGCCCGCTTGGATGTATGACTTGCCCAGAAAAGGCTTCCGCGTTTCGCGTGCAATGAACGACCTGGCGCGCAAGTCAGCGAAAGCGGATGCATCACTGACGGATTGCATGGCCTGTCTCCCTGACTTGCCCTATTGTACCAGTGGCGTCAACCTCCCAGCTGTTCGCGCTCGTTTGACGCTGCCACGCCACGGGGATGCGTCCATCGGCCCGACGTCAGCGCCGGTCATTTTGGGCTTGCCGCCGGCCGCGATCAAGGCCGTCGCCACAGCTGACCTGCCCCCCGAAAACGAGTCCAAATCCAATGTTACTCTTTAGCGAGGGAATATCGGCTACTGGCTCGCGGAAAGGGGGCATGACTGTTGGCCACCAGGAAACGGGCCGATTGGGGTAGCTCTCTTTATCGCCTTTGCCGTGCACCTTAACGTACATCTCTTTGAGGTGCACGTTATCAACCTTGAGGTTGACGACTTCAGCTAACCGCAAGCCGCTTTCCAGCATTAGGCACACCACCGCTCGGTTGCGGCAGCCGGTGTCGCTGCCGGCGTCCAGCATCGCCAAGAGATGGGCTATCTCCTGGTCGCTGAGCACGTCTATAGTCACGTCTTCGTACTTGGGCACCTTTGGCATCTCGACTCGGTTGTGGAGCTCCTCGCTGATATAGGCTTCGCGCTGGAGCCAACGTAAGAACGTCTTCAGGGTTCGGGCATACGCATGAAGGGTAAATTTGCTCAAGCCGTCCCCTCGAAGGCTGCGCTGGTAGCCGCGCAGCGCGTCGGCGTCCACGGCGCGAAGGCGGGCCTCCGGACCTAGCCACGCGGTGAATCGGCCGAGCATTTCACCGTACCAGCGAACCGTCTTGGGGGAATGGTTGCGGTCCTCGTTGTACATGAGGAACGCCTGCACCAAGTCCGTTACTGCGATGTCTGACTTGTCCACGTCTTGCCACCTTCTTCGTTGAAGTCTCGAAGGCATCA
The DNA here is from genome assembly GCA_049511815.1 of Dehalococcoidia bacterium. Lineage (GTDB taxonomy): Bacteria > Chloroflexota > Dehalococcoidia > DSTF01 > JALHUB01 > JALHUB01. Next base: position 279 of record JBEKXP010000108.1, on the reverse strand, counting down.
TCTCTCCCCTTTCCGGCCAGGTCATGGCCGCACAGACAAACAGGCCATAAGCTTCCGAGACGCGAGGCCCTAAGCCTCCGAAACAGAAGGAGACAAGAACGGGTGTCTATGGGGAGAAATGAATCTGGAGCGGGGGACGGGATTCGAACCCGCGACATCCTGCTTGGAAGAAACGGAGTAACCGACTCAAGTGCAGCCCACGAACCTAAGATGGCGCCGCATCTGCCGCCGGTCTCCCGTCCAGCACGTCGCCCGCGCTCGAGCTCGACCGGTCTCTAT
>JBEKXP010000107.1:0-7566 GCA_049511815.1 Dehalococcoidia bacterium | reverse complement strand
CTCGCTACCTCCGATGAGTGCAAAATCGGCAGCCGCGGAGTTCTGGGCCCCACCCATGTATTTGCTATGGGCCGCAGGCGGGGAAATCGGTGATTAGCCCGACCACCTTCTGCGCGACCATCATGGCGTCGACCATTGAGACGCCGCCGCTGCAATTCACGTCCGCTGCCGACTCGATTATCGTTCCCCAGTCGATGAGGCCGACCACGCACTGGGCGACGCGCATGGCGTCGACCATTGACATCTGGCCGTCGCCGTTAGCATCGCCAAGCAAGAAGTTGTCTTCGATCACCGATACCGTGTTATCGCTAAAGTTCCCCGCGTAGATGCGGCTGGTGCTGGGGTTGACGTCCACGCCGAAGGGGCCATTGCCGACGGCTACGGTGGCGACGACCGTGTTGCTGGCGCCGCCGATGACGGAGACGTTGTTGCCGTTCTCGTTCGCTACGTAGATGCGGTTCGTGTTCGGGTTGACGGCCACGCCCCCGGGGCTACTCCCGAGCCCTACGGTCGCGACGACGGTGTTGCCGGCGCCGTCGATGACGGAGACGTCGTTGCTGGAGATGTTCGCCACGTAGATGCGGTTCGTGTTCGGGTTGATGGCCACGCCGGAGGGGCTGTTCCCGACCGGCACCGTGGCCAGGACGGTGTTGCTCGCGCCGTCGATGACGGAGACGTTGTTGCTGCCGTTGTTCGTCACGTAGACGCGGTTCGTGTTGGGGTTGACGGCCACTAACATGGGGTTACTCCCAACCGCCACGGGGGTGCCGACGACCGTGTTGCTGCCGCCGTCGATAACGGAGACGCTGTTGCTGCCATAGATCGTCGCGTAGATCAGGTTTGTGCTGGGGTTGACGCCTACGCACGTGACGGAAGCGACCGGAATTGTGGCGACGACGGTATTGCCGGTGCCGTCGATGACGGAGACGTTGCCGCTGCCAGCGTTCGGCACGTAGACACGGTTCGTGCTGGGGTTGACGGCCAGGCACATGGGGTAGCTCCCGACGGCAACCGTGTTGACTACCGTGTTGCTGGCGCCGTCGATGACGGAGACAGTGCTGCCGCTGATGGCGGCGTTCGTCACGTAGATGCGGTTCGTGCTGGGGTTGACGGTGACTCCGCGGACGCCACTCCCAATCGCTACGGTGGCGGCGACGGTGTTGCCGGCGCCGTCGATGACGTAGACGTCGCTGCCGCTGAAGCCGGAGTCCGCCACGTAGATGAGGTTCGTGCTGGGGTTGACAGCCACACCCATGGGCCCAGTTCCAACCGTCACCATTGCGACAACCGTGTTGCCGGCGCCGTCGATGACGGAGACGCTGTTGTCCCAGGCGTTCGTCACGTAGATGCGGTTCGTGTTTGGGTCGACAGCGACGGCACAGTAGGGATTAGTCCCGACCGCCACGGTGGCGACGACCGCGTTGCTCGCGCCGTCGATGACGGAGACGTTGGCGCTGCCCTCGTTCGCCGCGTAGATGCGGTTCGTGCTGGCGTCGACGGCCACGCCGTACGGGCTGTTGCCAACCGGTACGGTGGCGACGGCCGTGTTGCTGCCGCCGTCGATGACGGAGACGTTGTTGCTGCCACCGTTCGCCACGTAAACGCGGTTCGTGTTGGGGTTGACGGCCACGCCGTAGGGGTTAGTGCCAACCGCTACGGTGGCGACCAGCGGTGCCGTATCGGGAGAACTGATGCTGTTGCCGGCGGTGCAGTCGGCGTTGCCGCAGTGCAGCACCTTCAGCTTGCGGATAGGAATGGCCTCGTAGTAGCTGACCACCGGATTGCCGGCGGCGTCCAGCACCAGCGAGGTGTACAGGCCCACATAGTGCAGGCCCACATAGCCTACCGTGTCGGGAGAGGTGATGACGTTGTCGGCGGTGCAGTTGGCGTTGCCGCAGTGCAGCACCTTCAGGTTGCCGTCAGTGGCGTCGAAGTAGCTGACCACAGGATTGCCGGCGTCCAGCACCAGCGAGGTGTACTGGCCCACATCGTCCGCCGTATCGGGAGAGGAGATGACGTTGCCGGCGGAGCAATCGGCATAGCCGCAGTGCAGCACCTTCAGGTCGCCGTTGTCCGCGTCGTAGTAGCTGACCACGGGCCTGCCGCCGGCGTCCAGCTTCAGCGAGGTGTACTGGCCCACATTACCGGCGATGTCAGGGGACGCGATGGAGCTGGCCTCGACGGTGCTGTCGGTCAGCAACAGCGTCAACAGCGCCAGCGCCAGTATCGCGGCTATGCGCAACCGCCCGCTGCGACTGCTGGTGGTCTTCGGCGTCGTCTTGTCGCCCGTGTCCGCTGACAGCGTCTTACTGTCCATTGGATCCCTTTACCCGCCATAAGGGGTCCCGAACGTGTCGCTGGCTATCGCCTCCGAGGATGAGGGAACGAGAAATGCATTATAGCACCCTTATGCAATCTGTCAAGGGGATTCTCTTGCTAACTGCCGAATCTGTGGTATAGTTGGTTTCGAATTTTCGCCGCCTCGATTTGGTCCGGGGTTCACTCTGGACGGCCCAAGATGAGCCAAGAGCGAGTAGACCATCCGCAAGAGCGCAGGCTCGTAACGATCCTGTTCGCTGACCTGGTCGGCTATACGTCCGTCTCCGAGACGCGCGACCCCGAGCTGATCCAGTCCATCCTGAGCCTTTGCTTCGACCGTCTTTCCAGTGAGATCAGAAGGTTCGGCGGCTACGTGGATAAGGTCGTCGGTGACGAGATCATGGCGCTCTTCGGAGCCCCCAAGGCGCAGGAGGACGACGCGGGCAAGGCGGTGGCAGCGGCCCTGGCGATGCACCATGCGCTTGAGGACCTGACAGCGCAGCTCACGGATCAACTCGGTCACGGACTGAGCATGCGGATCGGGGTCAACACCGGGCTCGTCGCGACCGGCACCGTCGGACCGGGTGGCTACACGGTCACGGGCGATGCGGTGAACGTCGCCGCGCGCTTGGAGAAGGCGGCCCAGCCGGGCGCAGTGATGGTGGGCGAGACGACCCGACGCCTCGCGCGCCGCCGGTTCGGCTGGGGAGAACGCCAGGAGCTCACGGTCAAGGGTCGCGCCGAGCCGGTGGCCTGCTACACCGTGGAGACGGTGGCCCCGGCCGATATCGGGCTCGTCCCCGTGCCGAGCGAGACGCCCTTCGTAGGTCGCGAGCAGTACTTGCAGCGTATACGGGAGTTATGGTCCGCGACCAAAGAGGGGCCGGCGCGCGTGCTGCACGTCGTCGGAGAAGCCGGCGTCGGTAAGACGAGGCTGTTGGCGCATCATTTCGCGACGGCCGGGGTATCTCCTCAGCAGGTCCTCTACACGCGCGCGGATACGCCACCTCGGACGTTCGGACCGCTGTTGCAGCTTCTTCCTTCCCTGCGGGAGAACCTGACGCCGAGTTTCCGCGAACGGCTGGAAGCGCTGGCGCGCGCCCACGAGCTCGCGGACGTGCCTGAAGTTGAGCCCGGCTGGCTGGTCGATGGGTTGGCCGAAGTGGTCGAAGCGCTGACGAGAAACGGTCCCGTTGCCTTCGTTCTCGATGACATGCACCGTGCGGACAGCGCAACTGTCGCTGTCGTCGAGAAGCTCCTGCCGCGCCTGGCTGCGTTGCCGGTCCTGACTCTTGTGCTCCAGCAGCCCAAGGGTCGCCAGCTCCACCGTCTGCCGGCGGCAGAATCCGTTACGCTGGCGCCTCTTACCGAGGAGGAGGCGCGGGGATTAGTGCTCGCCGCCGCTCCCGGGGTATCCGAGGAGAGAGCAACAGATATTCTCTCGCAGGCGGGTGGCAATCCCCTCTACTTGGAGCTGCTTGCCGTTGCCGGCGCCGCGACACCCGAAGAGACGCGACTTCCCGAGTCACTTGAGACAGCGGTGGTCGCCCGCATCGACGAGCTGGACGCAACGAGCCGCCAGCTACTCCTGGACGCGAGCATCTTCGGGCAGACGTTCTACGAGGAACCGTTGAAGATAATCACGACAGTCAGCGAACGGCTGCACGAGTCTCTAGCCGAACTGTGCGAAGTCGGGTTGCTCGACGAACTGCCGGGCACCGATCATCTAGGCTATCGGTTTCGGCACTCCGTAGTGCAGGAGGCGCTTTATGAGGCGGTGCTGCGGCGCAAGCGGGCGGAACTACATCTGAGGGCAGCGGAATCCCTGGAGCTCGTGCGAGAGGAAGGGATGGAGGTGGAGCCGGAGCAGATGGCCTTTCACTATCGGGAGGCGGGTCAGACGGAGCGGGCGGCGGCGTACTACTTAGCTGCTGGCGAACGCGCTGACAGGTTGCAGGCACCTTCGGAGGCGAGGAATCATCGCCGCACCGCCAGCCAACTCTTGAATATGGCCTCTCTGGCAGGGTTGTACGGCGCCTACAGGCGGCCCGCAGGACCGACCCGCGCCGCGGCGGCAGCAGTCCAGGCGTCGCTGGCGCTGCTGCTGGTCCTCCCGGAGTTCCTGCTTTTCGCGACTCGCCGGCCGGAGCCCAACGCGCTCACTCTCGGACTCCCCTTCGAGGTAATCGATTTCAACCTCTCGTCGGTGCTGCTGGCTGTCGCCCTGGGCGGGCTGCCGTTGCTGGTGGCGGGCATCGCTTTCGCTCACCTGGCGGTGCCGGTGCTAATGCGGCGGCGTGTCTCTCTGCCGCTTCTCATCGGTGTTGCGTTGGGCGGCTGGCTCCTGGGTCTGCTGTCGGTCGCGGTCGGCTACGGAGCGCTGGCGGTGCTGCTGCGGCTCGACGCGCTCGATCGGCTTTCGTCGATGTACGTCGGCGCGGCAACACTTCGATTCCTGCTCGGTGACTACTCACTGGCCATCGCGGTGGTCATCGGCACTCTCATTGTGGCTGTGGCCTGGACGGTGCTGGTGCGGCTCCAGGCGCGAGGCTGGGCCCGCTTTCGCCGAGCCGCCCTTAGTCCGCGACAGATCGAAGAGGGACGCCGCTGGGCTGCGCTGAGGCAACTCGGGTTGCTACTGGCGGGAGGAGGGGCGCTGGCGGTGGCATTGCTGGCTTGCTACCAGTTCCGGCTACTACCGAACGCGGATGCGCAGCACGGGTTTCAGTGGGGCTTGTTCGCAGGCCTCATGGCTGCCTCATGTGCCGCGGCGATTGTCGGCATGGTCGCCGCCCGGCTTGCCGGCAGCCGCGTCCGCGCGAAGACAGCAGCCTACCAGTTGGGCTTCTTCGGATTCGAGGTACCGCTGATCTTAGCGATAGCGTTCGGGCTGGTAGCCTGGTTTGGGATGCGACAGGCGGTCATCGTCTCCGCCAACGACGTGGACACGCCGGGGGACATCGGGAGCTTCGACCGGCTGGTCAAGCTGTTTCCGAACATCGCGATGGCCCACTATTTGCGAGGCGAGCGCTACCTGGCCGAAAGCGATTTTCAGGATGCCCACGCTGACCTCGACCGGGCGATCGAGCTTGATGGCAACTTTGCTGCCAGCTACCTGCCACGAGGCCGCGTGCTGATACAGGAGGGTAATCTGGATGCTGCCGTCGCTGACGGCAACCGACTGACCGAGCTACGGCCCGACCATCCGGCCGGCTACGCCATCCGAGCCTGGGCAGAAGCCAAGCAGGGCAACCTTTCCGCCTCAGCCGACGATTTCGCTAAGGCGACCCAGCCCCTCCCTCAGAATACAGGGGCGTGGGACGCCTACTTCGTTCGCTGTCTGGCTTTCGCAGCCGTCAAAGACTACGACCGGGCAGAGCCGGACTGCCTGCGCGTACTTGAACTGAATCCGAACCAAATGGTGACTCTCGACCAGCTCGTGAGTATTGCGTTCGATCGCGGGCAGTACGACGTCGCCGTTGAGTACACGACAAGGCAACTGGCGATCCAGCCGCACAGCGCGGCGGTGTTGTTGAACCGGGGCACGGCATACCGTAACCTGGGCCGCTACCAGGAGGCGGAGACAGACTTGACACAGGCCATCGGACTCGATCCCGACAGCGCCCCCGCTTACAGCAATCGAGCCATCGCGCGCTTGTACCTTGACCTCAAGCCGGAAGCCTTGGCCGATTCGAACCGCGCGGTAGAGTTGGATGAGAGCGAGCTCTACACCCGCCTGTATGTCGCCCGCTACTCAGGAGAGCACGAGACCGCGATAGAAGACGCCACGACGCTGCTACAGGAGGGACAGCCGACTGCCTATCTGCTGAGCAGCCGAGGGCAGGCCTACGTTGATTCTGGCCAGGTCCAGCGCGGGTTGGAGGACATCAATGCGGCGCTCGCACTCGACCCAACGTACACGCCGGGCTATGACCGACGCGGGTATGCGTACTTTGTGCTCGGCGATTATCAACGTGCGGCGGCGGACCTCGATGAGGCGCTGCGCGGCCTTGAGACGCTCCCTCCGGAGGCGGGCGCTGAGCTGTACTATCACCGAGCGCTCCTGTCCCAGGCGCAGGGTAGCCTTGAAGACGCGCGCGCGGAGATAGACGAGGCCCGCAAGCTTGTCGAGGTCCCCGATGTGCGGCGACAAATCGAGAAGCTCGTGCAGTCAATAGAGGGGCAAGGCGCGACAAGCCAGTAGGCGTGGGTGCCACAGGCGTCTTGGGTCGAGCCGCGAGAGCGGGGGCGAGCCATCCTAGACATTGGTGGATGCGGAGCGAGGCATGAAAGTCTTCACGAGAGGTGCATCCCATGACATCTAGACATATTGCGGTGGCTGTAGCCGTCTCCCTGGGCGTAGTTCTCGGATGTTTGCCCGGGCTCCGCGCGGGAAAGGAGGCAGAGGCTGGTTCGCCAAAACTACTCGCGCTGTCACCCTCCATCTGCCTCGCGCGGCTTATGAAGGACGGTACTCCCATCCCTCTCGACTGTTACTCAATGAATAACGCGCTTAGCCTCCAGAATGTCGCCGCGCTGGTTACCGCAAACAGCGTTCCCCCCTTCAAGCCGGATGACTTCGCGGGAATCGACTTGGACGCAAACCAGATGCACCAGGAGGACGGTCAACTGTTCATCCTGGCATTCGTTAACGACGATGAGCCTGTGACCTTCACGACGAGCAAGGGCATGTTTGATAGCACCGCTCTCTGGGGCGATGAGGGCAGGCAATGGGTATGCGACACCCAGGATGAAGACTGCGACGGTAACGGCGTGCGCGGGGATGGAGTGGTAGGACGGCAACCCGGTCGCCGGGACATGTCTCCAGCAGTCGAAGCTCGGCCCAGGGACCGTCACTGTACAGCAGGGAACGTACAAAACGACACTCGACTTCACCGTCGTCGGTGAGCCCAACAAGATTGAGCTGGTTGCAGCGGAGAACACCATCCAGACAGGGCTCGACGCCGATACCTGCCCTGAGGAGACCGAGACCAAGGGCTTTGTCAACGCGGTCGCGGTCCCGGAGAAGACCGTGTTCCTCGCGCGCGCGCTAGACAGCGACGGCACCGCGGTAACGGGCGCCTTTGTCGACTGGAAGACGGATCACTGGCGCAAAGGCATCGTCGCGACCGATCTGACGCCCACGCTCGACCTCGGCGGTCTTGGAATCGGCACCGCAAACGTCATCTGTGGCACGGATGAGACCGGCAGCGTCACCGTCACCGCCAGGACCATCCCTCTGACGGC
>JBEKXP010000106.1:0-7415 GCA_049511815.1 Dehalococcoidia bacterium | reverse complement strand
GCCTCGCGAAGATACCGACGGTCAACCTCACGGCCGGCTGCCTGCACGGGTGCCTCTACTGCTACGCGCGCAGCTATCGCCAGTATCCCGGCGAGGGCAGGATTGTCCTCTACGAGAATACGCTGGACCTGCTGCGCGACGAACTGTCGCGGCGGCGCACCAAGCCTGAACGCGTCTATTTCAGTCCTTCAGCCGATCTCTTTCAGCCGGCGCGCGAGGTGCTGGAGCTGGCAGAGGCGATTGTCCGCTTCCTGCTCGGCCAGGGGATCGGCGTTTCCTTCGTCAGCAAAGGGCACATTCCCGATCATTTGCTGAAGGTGCTGTGCGACTATCCCGACCTGGTGAGGGCGCAAGTTGGGATTATCACGTTGGACGAGGGCATAACTGCGACGTTTGAGCCGAATGCCGCCTGCCCTGAGCGACGTCTATGGCAACTGGAAAGACTGATCAGCGCCGGCATAGCGGCTGAGGCGCGCGTCGACCCGATCCTGCCGACCGTGACCGATGGCCCGGATGCCCTCGACCGCTTGTTCGCTGTTCTCGCCGACGTCGGCGTCCGACGCGCGGCAATCGACGCACTCTTCCTTCGGCCGGCAATCGCTTTCTCCCTACGAAGGGGCGTTCACGACCGGCAAGCGCTCTCCCGTCTCCTTGCTGAGTTTCCGGCGACCGATGGCAGCCCGGAAGCTTCGCAAACGTATACTCGGAGGCTGCCACGCGAACGCCGGCGCGAGATGTTCAAATCGGTGCGTCGAATCGCCGCCGCCCGCGGGATTGAGGTCAGCGTATGCGCCTGCGAGAATCCGGACCTGGCGCGCGGCACCTGCAATCTCGCCGGAAACCGCTTGAACGAGGGTGGCCGGCCGCAGCAGCTTTCTCTGGGTTCGTTTGATGGGAGGGTTTGGGGCGCGGCCTTTGCCCCATTTCGGCCATCGATGCTAGGATAGCCCCACGTAGAGCGATTCGAAGGGTGGACCGTTGCCTCCGCTGATTTCGCTTGACGACACGAAGACCGCCGCAACGGCATTGCGAAAGGGGGAGAAGCCGATGACCAAATCGCGCTGCTTCACCTGAGTCTGCCCGGACGTGGCACAGGTTCTGCGCCCGTCATCGCTCATGCCGCGCCCTGTCGGTAAACCTCAATCTTAGCTTCCCACTTCCAGGGTCGGTCGAGCCACTTCGCGAGATAAGCGGCCTCGCTTCACTGAGCGCCGCCATCCAGCGCGGCGCCGCATTACCACGCTCCGGTGAATCTGCATCATCTTCCAATCTCAGCATTCGCTACAAGGAGGACTATCGTGGTCGACTATCGAGAAATGTGGTCGGGTCTCGGCCTCGACCTGCAAAGGCACGACGAGTTGCTCGGCGGCCTCTCCGCCATGTACAGCGAGATGTTCCTCAGCCAGCGCTCGCGGCCCGGGGCTATGGACTACTTTGACTTCGTCGTCAGCGAGATCCACGGCTTGAGGGTAAAAGAGCTTGTGGACCACCGCGCGGCCGGGGGGAAGGTTGTCGGGCTTTATTGCGTGTTCGTACCGGAAGACCTGGTGCTGGCGGCCGGCGCTGTGCCGGTCGGACTGTGCGCGGGGGCGCAGTTCGCCGTCCCCGACGCGGAGGAAGTGCTGCCGCGGAACAGTTGCCCGCTCGTCAAGTCGTCGTTCGGCTTCAAGGTCAGCCGCACCTGCCCGTACGTTCAGGCCAGCGACCTCGTTGTCGGCGAGACGACGTGCGACGGCAAGAAGAAGATGTACGAGCTCCTCGGCGAGCTCCATCCCATGCATGTGATGGAGGTGCCACAGAAGAAGACGGTGCTTGGCAGGGCGCTTTTCCTCGATGAGCTGAAGGCGTTCGTAGTCCGGTTGGAGGAGGAAACGGGGCGAGGCGTCACCGCCGACGGACTCGCGAAAGCCACCGGCGTCATCGAGGGAAAACGGCGCGCCCTGAAGCGCCTCCACGCATTGCGGAAGGCGCGGCCGGTGCCAATCAGCGGCCTAGATTCGCTGCTGATAACGCAGATCGCTTTCTACGACGACAACGTGCGCTTCACCGAGAAGGTCAACACTCTCTGCGATGAGCTGGAGGACCGGGTAGCGGCCGGCGAGGGCGTCGCGCCGGCGGATGCGCCGCGCATCCTCGTCTCGGGCAGCCCGATGGCCGTGCCGAACTGGAAGCTTCATCACTTGCTGGAGCGGAGCGGTGCCGTCGTCGTCGGCGAGGAGTCGTGCACGGGAACGCGCTACTTCGATGAGCTGACGCCTGCCAACGACGGGACGGTCGAAGGGCAGCTCGCGGCAATCGCGGACCGCCAGCTCGACGTCCACTGCGCCTGTTTCACTCCTAACAGCGAACGGCTAGACGATATCGTCGACCTCGCGCGCGACTGGTCGGCCGATGGGGTGGTGCACTACGCGCTCCAGTTCTGCCACACTTTCGCGAACGAGGCGGTGAAGGTCGAGCGGCGGCTGGCTTCGGAGGGAATCCCGCTGCTGCGAATCGAGACCGACTACAGCGACGAGGACGTTGGGCCGCTTCAGACTCGGGCGGAGGCGTTCCTGGAGATGATCCGTCGATGACGTACGCCGGGCTGGACGTTGGGTCCCGCACCATTGTTCTGACGGAGCTGGACGGGGAATTGGTGCGCTCTCGCATCATCGATACCGGGCCTGAGCCGCTGGAGCGCTGTCGCCGCCTGCTGGACGGCTCGCTGCACCGCCGGCTGGTCGCCACCGGTTACGGGCGTCACCTGGCGACAGGCGTCCTCGCCGACGCCGCGGTCTCTGAGATCACAGCTTACGCCGTCGGCGCGCGCCATATGTTCGCGGACTGCAGGGCGGTGATCGACGTCGGAGGGCAGGACTGCAAGGTTACGGTCATGGCCGGTGATGGGACGGTGCAGAAGTTCGAGATGAACGACCGTTGCGCCGCCGGCACGGGCCGCTTTCTGGAGGTGATGGCGAGGGCGCTGGACGTAGACATCGCTTCGCTCGGTGGGCTGGCGTTAGACGCTAAGGCCAAGGTCGCGATAAGCAGTCTTTGTACCGTCTTCGCCGAGTCGGAGGTCGTCTCGCTGATAGCCTGCGGCCAGGATAGCCGCGCGATTGCCCTCGGCATCCACGAGGCGATCGCTCAGCGGATCGGCGGCATGTGCAGGAGGGTCGGCGTGCGCGACCGCGTCGTCTTTGGCGGCGGCGGCGCCCTCAACGTCTGCCTGCGGGCGCTGCTGGCGCGCAAGCTGGGAGTCGAGCTTATGGTACCGGACGAGCCGCAGGCGGTGGGCGCGCTGGGGGCGGCGCTAATCGCGAGGGTGCAGGAAGAGCGGATGCGGGTCGATAGCTAGGCGGTAGCAGCGGAGACGAGGCGTCGCGCCTTGTCGGTGAGCTGCCAGAGGGTCGGGCCGGACGCCTCGTCGCAGGCCGGCGAACGCAGCGAGCAACCGGCGCAAGCGCTCGATGCAGCCGGAGAAGCGCAACTCAGGTAACCTTCGCTGACCAGTCGCGCCAGCAGGTCGTCGACCATGGGCGACGGCACGCCTAGCTCGCGCGCCAGCAATTCGCTGGACCACGTGCGGCCGCCGTCGGCGATGAGGGCGAGCAGTCGCTTAAGCATCGTCAGACTCCCAGGCCGAGGAGTCGCGCCGTCTGGTAGATGAGTATAGCGACACCGAACGAGACGATGAGCATGTAGCCCACGGCGAAGCCCGTCCAGCGCCAGCTTCGCGTCTCGCGGAAGAGCGTGACGGTGGACGCTGCGCAAGGAATGAAAAGCATCTGCAGGGCGATGAAGGCGAGCGCAGCGGCCGGCGTCATGATGCCGGCCAGCGAGGTGCGCAACGCGGCGTCACCATTGCTGCCGAGGAGGATGCCGAACGTGGCGATGGTCTGCTCCTTGGCAACGAAGCTGGTGAGCAGGGCGACCATCGCCCGCCAGTCCAGCCCCATCAGGCCGCCGAGCGGCGCCAGCCCGCGTCCGATGTGTCCTAGAAAGCTCTGGTCGATGCCGCTGCCGGGGAAGGTGGCAAGCGCCCATACGACCAGTGACACGGCGAGGATGACTGTGCCCGTGAACGTGACAAAGTGGCGCAGGCGCGTCAGCGTCGTCAGGAGGACGGAGCGCAGGTTCGGGACGTGATAGCGCGGCAGCTCCATGACGAATGACGACTCGTGGCCTCGAAACAACAGGCGGCTGATGAGCAGCGCGACAACGGCCAGCACCGCCAGGTTCACCATCACCATGCCCCAGGCGACGAACGCCGCGGCGCTTCCGAAGAAGGCCGTAGCGAGCAGCGCGATAACCACCATGCGTGCCGAGCAGGGCACCAGCGGCGCGACGAGGATTGTTGTCAGGCGGGCGCTGGGCGATTCGACGATGCGGCTGCCGCTGATGGCCGGCACGTTGCAGCCCCAGCCGACGAACAGCGGCAAGAACGACTTGCCGCGCAGGCCGATCAGGTTCATGAAGCGGTCCATGACGAACGCCGCCCGCGCCATGTAGCCTATGTCCTCAAGGACGGTGAGGGCGAAGAAGAGGAGCGCCAGAATGGGAATGAAGGTGAGCACGGTGCCCACGCCGCCGATCACGCCGTCGCTGAGGAGGCTGACGCTCCAGTGCGGCCAGCCGGCGAGGGCGCTCTCCACACGCGTCGCGCTTCCGCCGACCAGCTTGTTGTCCAGGAAGCGCTGCATTGGCACGGCGACGCTGAACATCAGCCAGTAGACGCCGAATATCACGGCCACGAACGCCAGCACGCCGCCAAGCGGATGCATCAGCACGTGGTCGGCGCGCTTTGCCCAGGACGGCTCGTTCCTCTCGCGGCGGACGGTCTGGTGATATACGCCGGCGGCCCAGTCGTAGCGGGCGCCGGCAATCTCGATAGCCGCGCCGTCACGATGCCGCAGCGTCGCTTCGATCTCGAGGCGGGCCTCCGGCGGCGCTTCCGCCTTGACGGCCTTCGCGAGGGCGGCGTCACCTTCGAGAAGTTTCGTCAGCAGCCAGTCGCGCGGATAAGGCAGGTCGATGCTAAGGGGGACTGCTTCGTCGAGTGTGTCGAGGAGTCGCGCCGTGTCCGGCTCCAGCGGCAGCGAAGCGATATCTCGCGTCACGCCCGCCTGCGCTGCCTGCTCGATGGCGTCTAGGAGCTCGTCGATCCCTTTCCCCTGTCTGGCGACCAGCGGGACGACGGGCACGCCCAGCGCCGTCTGCAGCGCCTCGACTTCGACTTCCAAGCCGGCGGCCCGCGCCACGTCCATCATGTTCAGGGCGATGACGGTAGGCAGGCCCAGCTCCAGAAGCTCGCGGACGAGGTAGAGGTTGCGCTCCAGGCTAGAGGCGTCGACGACGGCGACCACGACGTCCGGCCGTTCGGTCGCCAGGAAGTCGCGCGCGGCCTCCTCTTCGACAGAATTGGCGGAGAGGCTGTAGCTGCCGGGCAGGTCGACGAGGGAGAAGGCGGTGCCGTTGCGCCGGTGGACGCCGGTCTTCCTCTCGACCGTCTTTCCCGGCCAGTTGCCTGTGTGCTGTCTCAGGCCGGTCAGCGCGTTGAAGACCGTGCTCTTGCCGGTGTTGGGGGCGCCGGCCAGGGCGACCGTCAGCGTCGAGACGGCGGTGATTGTCATTAATGCGAATCCTTGACGGCCACCGTCAGTCGCATCGACTCGCCGCGGCCGAGCGCGAGGCGGACGCCTCTGACGACGAGGACGATGGGGCCGTGGCCGCTGTTCCGCTCCATTTCGATCATGGTGCCCGGGATGCAGCCGAGCGCCAGGCAGCGTGCGCGGAACGAGCGCCCGCCGGAAAGCGCGACGATCGTTCCCGATTCGCCCGGTTTCAGCGAGCCCACCGGCACCGCGATTTCAGTCGTATTCACTATCTAGCTCCCGCACCAGCCGCCGCGTCGGGCAGCCGCTCCACCATCACACTTCCCGCCAGGTCGCCGGCCACTTCCTTGAGCTTGCCGTCGACGCGCACCCACACCGAGCCGTCCTCGGCGCTAACGCCTTCGACCTCGACGATACGGTCGGGCCGCACGTCCAGGCGGGCAAGGCGGCGCAAGAACTCGGGCGTCTCGTCGTGGATGCGGACGATGCGCGCCGTTCCCGCCGGCTCAAAGCGGCTGAGAGGCAAGATCTGAGTCGAAGTGGCCTCGTGCTTGCGGCCCGGTATGGCGTGGCCGTGCGGGCAGGAGGCAAGGTCGCCCAGAAAGTCGACGAGTCTCTCTTCCAGCGCCGGCGAGGTGGCATGCTCCAGCCGGCCCGCTTCGTCGTGGACTTCGTCCCAGGAGAAGCCGAGGAAGCGGACGAGGAAGCTTTCCCACAGGCGATGCCGCCGGATGAGCGAGTTGGCGAGCCGCTGGCCTTCCGGGGTGAGGCGCACCGGCCGCCGCGGCGCGTGCTCGATGAGGCCTCTGGCGGCGAGCCGCTGCAGCATCTGCGTTATCGATGGCATGGAGAGGCCGAGCCGCGACGCGAGGTAGGAGGTGGTAACCTCCTCGCCGTGCTCCGCCGCCAGGCCGATGATCTTGAGGTATTCCTCTGGTCGTTCTTCAATCATTGCCGTCTAGTCAATTAGGACACCCTAATTGTCGCCGGAAACGCTGCGATAAGTCAAGCGATATGTCGCCGGCGCGAGCGGCGGCGGTAGTTAGGCCGTCCTAACAGGATAATCGGCAGGAATTGCGGGAAGTGGAGGGTCGGTTGCCGAGCGACTGCGGGAGAGCGAGCCACGGGCCGGTGGTTCTTTGCGTAGGGAGTACTGAAGTACGGTTACGGGGGAGTAGTTCGGTGCCGTAAGCTCCGCCACACTCTCAGTGCGGCAGTCCCGAGCAGCCAGATCATGAACACGCCAACCACCCAGGCCCAAAGGATGTTGCCGATGAGGTCGATGGTACTGTCGTAGCCAGCGAAGGCGCGGATAATGGCTGGGACAAGCCCGCCCCAGTAAGCCACTTTGAACACGGGCAACCCCTTCTTGCGGCAGTGTAACAGTTCTAGGACAGTCTCGACAAGCTACTGTCTCAGTAGGGAATGAGCACCTACAGTAGATCTGCTCAGAGCTCTAGAACAGCATCTGTCTGGAAAGCTAAGGCCCCCGGCGCCCGACGGGGAAGTCTACTCGGTCACCAGGCGGTAGCCGACGCCCGGCTCCGTCAGAAGGTGTCGCGGGTTCTGCGGGTCAGCCTCGATCTTGCGGCGCAGCCTGGCGACGTAGACGTGCAGGTAGTGCGCCTCCGAGCCGTACTCGGGCCCCCAGACCGCCTGAAGGAGCATGCGGTCCGTTAGCACCTTGTCCGGCTGCGCGGCCAGCGCCTTAAGGAGGTCGTACTCCGTCGGCGTCAGGTGGACCTCCTCGCCGACCACGCTCACCCGGCGGCGCGGCATATCGATCTCCAGGTCGCCGCTCTTGAACAGCGCCGTCGCGCC
>JBEKXP010000105.1:0-7415 GCA_049511815.1 Dehalococcoidia bacterium | reverse complement strand
TAGACCGCTTCCTTGCCTCGCTCCGAGCTGAAGAGACCGGTGCTTAGCACGACGAATGCAAAGACGGTCGCCACAACTACGAAGGCGATCAAGATGATGGCGGTCTCCAGACCCGTGATCCCTTCCTCTTCCCGTGTTGCCCTCTTGAATAGCTTGAATACTCTGCTCATTCACTCCCTCCTTATTCGGAGCGGGGCCCTGTGAGACGCGGCCCGTTTCCCCGCCAAGGGCGGGGGCTTGCGGCAGCCATCCTCCTGGCTACCGCTCCAACCATTAGGGTCTGATTGTGTGTCGATACTCAGGAGGGTCGGATGAAGGGTGTCAGCACCCGACTTAAGAGAGGGGATAACCCCTGAACGGGCAGGCCAAGCCGAAACTGAAGCTAAAATCGGGCAACGATGAACGTGCGGGATGGCTTCCAACGCGGCGCTTGGCCCCGAGATCGGAAAGTCTCCGCTACGTTTTCTTGTCAGCGGTGGCGCTGGGAAGGGCAGCCTACCAGATGCCCAGCTCCAGGCGGGCGTCCTCGCTGGCCATCGTGCTCGGGTCCCAGGGAGGGCTGAATGTGAGCGCCAGCTCGACCTCGCGCACGCCTGGGATGTCCAGCACGGCGCGCCGCATTTGCTCGGCGATGAGGCCACCGAGGGGGCAGGCCGGAGTGGTGAGAGTGTAGGTGATGCGCACGCTGTCACCTTCGATATCGATGGCGTAGATGAGGCCGAGGTCGACGACGCTCAGACGCATCTCGGGATCGAGCACGTCGCGCAGGCGCTCCCGGACGATATCTTCGGAGAAGAACACAGCTAGGGCTCCTGCGCCTCGTGCTGGTCCAGCAGATCCGTCAGCGCGTGCCAGGCTAGAGTAGCGCACTTCACTCGAACCGGGTACTTCGCGACGCCCGTGAACGCCTCCAGGTCGCCAAGGTCTTCGGCGAGCGGCAACGCCGGGTCGGTCATCATGCGGGTGAACTCCGCGACGAGCGCGCGCGCCTCGTCGACGGTCTTTCCCCTGATCGCCTCCGTCATCATGGAGCCGGAGGCCTGGCTGATGGAGCAGCCGCGCCCCTGGAAGGCAACGTCGGCGAGGACGCCGCCCTCGAAGTGGGCCTCGACGGCGATCTCGTCGCCGCAAAGCGGATTGTAGCCCTCTCCGACTACCTTCGGCTCGGCAACAGAGCGGCGGTTGCGTGGCCGGCGGTAGTGCTCGAGGATCAGGTCCTTATAGAGCTCCTCAAGGTCTAGGTCGGGCACCGATTCCTTCTCCAAAGAACCTCGCTACTTCTCGTATTCCGTCCGCCAGCGCATCGACTTCTTCCCGGCGGTTGTAGACGTAGAAGCTGGCGCGGGCCGTCGCCGCGACGCCGAGCCGCTTCATGAGTGGTTGCGCGCAGTGATGACCCGCTCTTACGGCAATGCCCTGGCTGTCGAGGACGGTGCCCACGTCATGTGGGTGGATGTCCTCGAAGTTGAAGGCGAGAGCGCCACCTCGCATCAGTGGGTCGTGGGGGCCGTAGAGCGTAACGCCTCGTATCTTCTCAAGCGTCCGCATGGCATAATCTGTGAGCTCGATGTCATGCTGCCGGACCGACTCCATCCCCAGCCCTTCGAGGTAGTCGATGGCCGCGCCGAAAGCCACAACTCCGCCGATATTGGGTGTCCCTGCCTCGTACCGCCATGGCGCCACGTTGTAGGTGGACTCTTCCAGCTCGACGCGCGAGATCATGTGCCCCCCACCGAGGAAAGCGTCCATACTCTCGATGACCGCGGGCCGCCCGTAGAGTATGCCAACGCCGGTCGGCCCGAGCATCTTGTGGCTTGAGAAGGCGAGGAAATCGCAGTTCAGATCCTGCACGTCCACCGGCATATGCGGCACGCTTTGCGCCCCGTCCACGAGCATCAGGGCGCCGTAGGCGTGCGCTATCTCTCCGATCTCTCGTATCGGGTTGATGGTGCCGAGAACGTTCGACATCTGAGTCAGCGCCACGAGCCTCGTCTTCTCGCCGATGAGCCGCTGGATATCGTCCCAGCGCAACAGCCCTTCCTCGTCGATGTCGATGAAGCGAAGCTTCGCACCCGTCTCCTGCGCGAGCATCTGCCACGGCACGAGGTTGCTGTGGTGCTCCATGACACTGAGCACGATCTCATCACCCTGCTTGACGTTTCGCCGGCCCCAGGCATGCGCCACCAGGTTGATCGCCTCGGTCGCGTTAGAGGTGAAGATGATGCTCTGTGCTGTTGGCGCATTGATGAACCTTCGCGTCTTCTCCCGCGCCTCCTCGTAGCGTGTCGTCGCCTCGTCGCCGAGTGTATGCACGCCGCGATGGACGTTGGCGTTGTAACCCTCGTAATACTCCACAATCGTATCGATGACGGCGAGCGGCTTCTGGCTGGTCGCCGCGTTGTCCAGGTAGACCAGGGGCCTGCCGTGCACGGTGCGTCCAAGTATCGGGAAATCTTTGCGTATGGCTTCGACGTCAAACATTTCGTTCTCCTGCCTCTTCGGGAAGCGATAGCGTGACGTTTCCCTCGTGTAGAGACACGGGATAGGTGCGAATTGCGTTGATAGCCGGAAAGACGGTGGCGCGACCGCTGCGCACGTCGAAGCGACCGCCGTGGCGCGGGCATTCGATCTCGCCGTCGCAGAGCCGGCCGTTGCCCAGCGGTCCGCCGTCGTGCGTGCAGACGTCGTCGACGGCGAAGAACTCGCCGCCCACGTTGCAGACCGCTATCCGCCGTCCCTTCAGTTCGACCACCTTCACGGTTCCCGGCGGGACGTCGCTCGTCGCCATCGCGTTTACAACGTCAAACATGGTCAGGCCGCTTTCGCTATCAACCGCTGCTCCAGCAGGCGGCCGATGAAATCGTGGGCGCGGACGGGGCTCATTCGCTCCAGCCCCTCGCGGAAGAAGCCGTCGACGATCGCCTCCGTCGCCTCCCGCCGGCTGAGTCCGCGCGACATTATGTAATATAGCTGCTCCTCGTCGACCGAGCTAACGGTGGCGCCGTGGCTGCAGCGCGCGACGTCGTGCGCCTCGATCTCCAGGACGGGAATCGGCGCAACGCGGGCGTTCTCGCCGAGAAGGAGGTTGCGGCAGGTCTGATTGGCGTCGCTTTCGCCGGCGCCTTTGCGAATGCGGGTCAGGCCGTTCCAGACGAGTTGCGCGCTGTCCTTGACGGCCGATTTCAGAAGCAGGTCGCTCGTCGTGTTGCGGGCGCGATGGTCCTGGAGCGTCACGTAGCTCATCTTCTGCTCGCCGGAGGCCAGGATGAGGCCGGCGATGCTCGCGGTCGCCCCCGGCGCCGAAAGAATGACTTCGACGTCGGTCTTCGATATGTTGGCGCCGGTCCCGACGAGGCCGATCTCCAGCCGCCCTTCCTCGTCGACAATCGCGCGGATGGTGGCGAATGCGTTGGCGCCGCGACTCCAGTCCTGCGCGCCGATGTAGCGCACGCTGGCGCCGCGTCGCACCAGGATCTCGACGACGCCGCTCGTGAACCTGTGCCGCCCGGTCTCGTTGGAATCGTGTTCTTCGATGAGGGTGACGCTGCTGCCCTCTTCGGCGACGATCAGCGTGTGCGGGAAGACGGCTTCGGCGTCGGCGGCCGCCACGCGGGCGTTTAGCGGGACGTCGATATTAGCGCCGGCGGGGGCGTATAGAAAGACGCCGCCTTTCCAGAGCGCGGCATGCAAAGCGACCAGCTTCCAGGCTATCGGCTGGACGGCCTCCGTCATGAAATAGGCTCGGAATATATCCGGCTGCTCGCGGGCTGCGGTATGCAGGTCGTTGAAGGCGACGCCCTGGCGCTCGAGTTCGCGGGAGAGGCGCCGGTCCAGCGTCACGCCGTCCTGCTGCACGATCCGGCCGCCGTAGCCGCCTTCGTCATAGGACGCCTCTTGCCGCGCGGCGACGGCAGGCTCGGCTGACAGGTCGAGCCCTTCGACGCTCAACGCCCGCAGATCAACGCGGCGCCATTCCTCCTCGGTGCCGGTTGGCAGCGGCATGTCCGCGTAGAGACGCGCGGCCTTCAGGCGATGCTGCTGCAGCCAGAACGGCTCGCCGTTGCGGGCGGATATTTCCTCGATAGCCTGCTCTTCGCGGCTGGCAACGGAGCTCAACATGGCTAGCCTATCGCCCCTTCCAGTTGCAGCTCAATGAGGCGGTTTAGCTCGACTGCGTACTCCATCGGCAGCTCTTTGACAACCGGCTCCACGAAGCCGTTGACGATCATCTTCGTCGCCTCCTGCTCGTCGATGCCGCGACTGCGCAGGTAAAAGAGTTGCTCTTCGCTTACCTTGCTGACGCTCGCCTCGTGGCTGATGGTGGAGTCACGCTCGTCGATCTCAATCGTCGGATAGGTGTCGGAGCGGGAGTTCTCGTCGAGGAGCAGGGCGTCGCAGCGAACGGAGGAGCGGATGCCCTTCGCGCCACGGTAGGCCTTGACCAGGCCGCGGTAGCTCGCGCGGCCGCCGTCCTTGCTGATGGACTTCGAAGTAATGACCGAGTTGGTGTAAGGCGCGGCATGAACGGCCTTGGCCCCGGCGTCCTGGTGCTGGCCGCGGCCGGCGAAGCTGAGCGAAAGCACCTCGCCGCGGGCGCCCGGCTCCATCAGGTAGATCGCCGGGTACTTCATCGTGACCTTGCTGCCGAGATTGCCGTCGACCCACTCGATGACGGCGTCCTCGTAGGCAACGGAGCGCTTCGTCACGAGATTGTAGACGTTCGTCGACCAGTTCTGGACGGTGCTGTAGCGGACGCGCGCGCCTTTCTTGACGATGACCTCGACGACGGCGGCGTGCAGCGAGTTGCTGGTGTAGATGGGCGCCGTGCAGCCTTCGATGTAGTGGACGAAGCTGCCGGGCTCGGCGATGATGAGCGTGCGCTCGAACTGGCCGATGTTCTCGGCGTTTATGCGGAAGTACGCCTGGAGCGGCACGTCGACGCGCACGCCCTCCGGCACGTAGATGAAGCTGCCGCCGCTCCAGACCGCGCTATTCAAAGCGGCGAACTTGTTGTCGCCGGGCGGCACGACGGTGCCGAAATAGCGTCGCACGAGGTCCGGGTACTCGCGGACGGCGGTGTCCATGTCGACGAAGATGACGCCCTGCTTCGACAGCTCCTGGCGGATGTTGTGATAGACGGTCTCGGAGTCGTACTGGGCACCGACGCCGGCGAGGAACTTGCGCTCCGCCTCCGGTATGCCCAGCCGGTCGAAGGTGCGACGAATGTAGTCCGGCACCTCGCTCCAGTCACGCTCAGCGCGATCGCTGGCGCGGGCGTAGTAATACATCTCGTCCAGGTTTATGGCCGAGAGGTCAGGCCCCCAGGCGGGCATCGGCTTCGACTCGAAGATTTCGAGCGCGCGCAGTCGCATCTCCCGCATCCACTCCGGCTCTTCCTTGATGCCGGCGATCTCCAGGACGACCTTCCGCGAGAGGCCCTTCTCCGTACGGAAGAGGTAGTGCGCTTCGTCGTGGAAGCCCCACTTGTAGCCGTCTCCGGCTATTTCGATGGTCTTGCGGTCGGTCACGAGGCCACCTCCGGCGCGGCGCCGGTGATGCGCTCGTATCCCTCCGCCTCCAGCTCCTCGGCCAGCTCGCGGCCGCCGGACTTGATGATGCGCCCATCGAACAGCACGTGGACGAAATCCGGCCGGACGTAGTTCAAAATACGCTGATAGTGAGTGATGATGAGCATGCCGCGGTCTTCGTTCATCAGGCTGGTGATGCCTTCCGAAACGGTGCGCAGAGCGTCGATGTCGAGGCCGGAGTCCGTCTCGTCGAGGATCGCCATGTCGGGTTGGAGGATGCCCATCTGGAGCACCTCGGCCCGCTTCATCTCGCCGCCGGAGAAGCCGTCGTTGACGTAGCGGCGGGCGAAGTCCTCGTCGATTTTCAGCTTTGCCATGGTCTCCTTCAGCATCGTTCGGAACTCGCGGACCGGCACGTCGCTGGCGCGGACCGCCCGCAGCGCCGAGCGCAGAAAGTTGACCATCGTGACGCCGGGAATCGCCAGCGGATACTGGAAGGCTAGGAAGAGCCCGCGGCGCGCCCGTTCGTCGGGCCCAAGCGCCGTGATGTCTTCGCCCTTGAAGAGCACCCGACCCTTTGTCACGACATAGCGCGGGTGTCCCATAATGGCGTTGGCGAGCGTGCTCTTACCGGAAGCGTTCGGGCCCATGATCGCATGCACTTCGCCGCGACCGACCTCCAGGCTCAGGCCCTTCACGATCTCGCGTGACTCAACGTTGACGTGAAGGTTATCGATCCGGAAAAAGGGCTCTTTTGCAGGCAACTAAAACCACCTTGCCGGCGCTCCCTTCAGGGCGCGCTTGTCTATCCTCAATATAGGATTCGTCCGAAGTGATGTCAAGGCTTATTGGCATTTTATACAGGTTTTGCACGCAAATGCCATGAGACGGGTAGTGACGCTGGCAGTCAGGGCAAAGAGAGGCCGCAGGCCGACGTTTCGACCCGCGGCCTCAGGGAGTGCTGATCAGATGCTGTTGCCCGCGCGCGAGTCCATAATCTTCGCCAGCGCCAGCGCGTCGACGGCGGAGTCCTGGCCGGCGGGCCACATCGTCATCGTCATGAGGAGGAGTTGGCCGTGCCTGAACATGTAGCCGTCGAAGGCGATGCCGTTCTGGAAGGCGCCGAGCTGGTCAGAGCTGCCTCCGAAAGCTTCCGCCAGGCCGCTCATGTCAATGACCATGTGCAGGGAGGCGCCGCCGTCGCCGATGTCGACCTGCTTGAGGCTGAAGTCCTTGACCGTGACGCCCAGCGCCGATGCGCCCGCAAGCTCCTTATCGAGATCGCTCGCAGACATCTGGTCGAGCTGGCCAAGCTGCGAATCGAACTTGGACAGCTCTGAGGCGGGCATGGTCATGGCCGCCGAGATAACGGCGGGGCCGGAGGGGCCGGAGTCGGCGGACACGCCGCCCTGAGCGAAGGTTCGGATCGCCGCCTGCAACTGGCCGTCCGGCAGATCCAGCGTGTAGCCCGAATCACCGGCCGCGGCCTGGAAGCCTGACGGCAAGTCGCTCTCGGTGAGAAGCACCGACTTCAGGTCAGGACTGGCGTCGCCGGCGACCGCGCCTTCGGCCGCCAGCGCGTCGGTGCCAAACAGATCGCCGGTCAGAAAGCTGAGCGGGTTGAAGGACGTATCTGAAGAGCCGCCGACGGTCGCCTCGGCGGTCGGCGCAACGTTCCCGGCAGTGGGCGACGCTTTGCCGGTCGTCGCGGAGGTGGCGGCCGTCGTGGCGCTCTTGCCAGTATTATCCGACGACTTCGATGAGCCACCGCAGGCAACGGCGACGACGGTGACTATGACGCCGGCGAGGATGAGTGCTTTCTTGAACATGTCCCTGTTCCTTTCGCTAGGGCCGCAGCGCCAGCCGTGCCGAAGAGGCCGTCGTATT
>JBEKXP010000104.1:0-7435 GCA_049511815.1 Dehalococcoidia bacterium | reverse complement strand
ATCTGCTATTTCAGCCGGCGGCTGGATGTTCTTCAAATCCTCGCCGATTGCGCGGTCCATCGATGCCACTGTGGAGAGCGCGTTCCTCGTCGTCTCCGTGTTGGAGGCCGCGATATTCCCCATGTCGAGATTACCCGCGCCCGCGGGGACGCCCGCCAACTCGCTGAAGTGCTCCGTCAAGATCCCGCAGACGGCTTTTGCATAGGAGTCAGGCGAATCGGTCTTCGTCGACGACGAGCCGCCTCCGCAACCGGCCGCCATAGCCGACAGCGCCACCGCCGTCACGACGGCTGCCAGGACCATCCTCTTCACCCATCTTCTGCGCATGTCACGTCCTTTCGTTGATTGCCCGAACAGTACGTCTCCCCTCAATCCCTGTCAAGAGTTGGGGGCGGTTCGCGAACCGCCCCTACTTGCCCCATCCTTTGCCCGCGATTACAGTCTCAACGTGAGCGGAAGGAACCAACTCCCCGTCGGCGGCATCGACCTCGGCGCTACGAAGATACTCTCCGTTGTCGTCTCCGATCGCGGCGACGTGCTGGCCGACGACATCCGTCCGACCGAAGGCGTCGATGGGCTCGACGCCGTCGTCGCCCACATGACCGCTTCCCTGCGCCAGGCGATGGCGAGCGCCGGTGTCGACAGGCTTGCCGCCGTCGGCGTCGACGCGCCGGGGCCCGTAGACGACGCGCGCGGCGTCGTCACCGAGCCGCCGAACCTTCCCGGCTGGCACGACGTTCCACTCGGCCCGCTCTTCAGCAAGGAGTTCGGCGTGCCCTGCGTCCTGGAGAACGACGCCAACGCCTCCGCCCTCGCCGAGCACCGCTGGGGCGCCGGTCGCGGCTCCCGTCACATGCTTTTCCTCACCGTGAGCTCCGGCGTCGGCGGCGGCATCGTCATCGACGGCGCCCTCTATCGCGGCGCTTCCGGTGCGGCCGGCGAAGTGGGCCACATGACCATAAACGCCCGCGGCCCCCGCTGCCATTGCGGTCGACGCGGCTGCCTGGAGATGTACGCCTCTGGCCTGGCTATCGCGAGGCGCGCCCGCCGTCTTGTCGGCCGTCACCCAGACTCGCTCCTCGCCCGCCTTGCCCGCGATGAGCCCCTGACCGCCAAGCTCGTCCAGCAGGCCGCCGAGGACGGCGACGACGGCGCAGAGGAGCTCATCGCCGCCGCCGGCTACGACCTGGGCATCGGCCTGGGCAGCCTCATCAACATCTTCAACCCGCAGGTCATCGTCATCGGCGGCAGTCTGACGAAGGCCGGCGAGTCGTACCTCGGGCCGGCACGCGAGGCGGCGCAGCGGGAGAGCTTCGAGCAGTCCTGGCGCGACGTCCAAATTGTCGTCGGCGCGCTCGGCGACCGCTCCGCCGCCATGGGCGCCGCCGCCGTCGCCCTCGACACAATCCGCGGCCGACCAACCACCTGAGTCTCGCCTGCGATGCTCCTCGGCCTCATCTCCGACACCCACGGCTACTTCGACCCGCGCCTTCCCGACCTCTTCCGCGGCGTCGATCGCATCCTCCACGCCGGTGACATCGGCGACCTTGACGTCATCGCTCGCCTCGAAGAAATAGCGCCCGTCGTCGCCGTTCACGGCAACATGGACAACCCGCTCATCGCGGCCCGCTTCCCGGCCGACACGACGCTCCAGATCGGCGGCCTGACCGTCTACCTCGTGCACCGGCCGCAGGACGCCCGGCCCGGCGCCGGCGTTCGCGTCGTCGTCCAGGGCCACACCCACCGCTCGCTTGTCGAGGAGAAAGACGGTATCCTGTACGTCAACCCCGGCGCGGCGGGCAGGACGCTCACTTTCGCCGGGCGCTCCGTCGCGCTGCTGCATATCGACGACGGAAGAGCGCGGGTGGAGATCGTCAGCCTCGATAGGCCCTGAGAGGAGGGAACCTTGCCGGCCAAACGGGCGTCCGCCGACCGCCTGCTCGACCGCCTCGACGCCGAAGCGGAGACCTTCAGCCGCGACCTGACGCGCGAGTATTACCTGAACGGCGCCGGCCTTAAAGAAGAGCTGTCCATCGTTCCTATCTTCCAGCGTCACGCGGCGCTTTTCTCGAAAGCGACGCTCGATGCGCTGGACAAGGCGCCGCCGGACGACCAGCGCCGGCCGCCGTTGCGCGCTTTCGCCGTCGAAGGCTACCTGGAGAACGCCGCCAAGTCGCTGAGCGAGGCGATCGCGGCCCGCGAGACGACCGATGCGGCGACGTGGGACGGCAAGGAGGTCCCCTATCGCGCCCTGCCGGTGCTGACCGCCAACGAGGCGGACCCGGCCCGACGCCATGCGCTCGAACGGCTACGCCTTGAGCTGACAGCCGCCCAGAACCCTCTCCGCGAGGAGCGCTGGGGCGTCCTCCAGGCGGAGGCGCGCGGCCTGGGCCATCCGGACTACGCCGCCCTTTGCGAAGACCTCGGCGATTTGCAGCTCGACGCCCTCGCGGCGCCCCTCGAAGCGTTTCTCTGGGACAGCGAGAAGCCGTATCGCCGGGAGCTGGCGCGCCGCCTGCAGGGGATAGGCGTTTCGCCGCCGGAAGCCGAACGGAGCGATCTTGCCTACCTCTTCCGCTCGCCCCAGTTCGACGTTCACTTTCCGCCGGAGCGTCTTGTTCCCACGCTCGCCGAGACGCTGCGCTCGCTGGGAATCGACCTCCAGCGCCAGTCAAACGTCCACCTCGACGTCGAGCCGCGGCCCCAGAAATCGCCCCGCGCCTTCTGCGCACCGATCGTCATCCCGGACGAGGTCATGCTCGTCATCAACCCTCACGGCGGCCAGGACGACTACGCGGCCCTCTTCCACGAAGCCGGCCATACGGAGCACTTCGCCCACGTCGACGGCACGCTTCCCTTCGCGGCGCGCGGCCTCGGCGACAACTCCGTCACCGAGGCTTTCGCCTTCCTCATCGAGCATCTCACGTACGAGGCCGCCTGGCTGGAGCAGCGCCTCGGCTGGCGCGACCCCGGCGAGTTCGTCGCCTTCAAACGCTTCTTTAAGCTGTACATGCTGCGCCGCTATGCGACCAAGCTCCTGTACGAGGTGGAGCTGCACCGCGGCGGCGACGTGCGCTCCAGGGCCAAACGCTACGCCGACCTCCTGACGGCCCATCTCGCCGTCCGCTACAGCCCCGCCGACTACCTGTTCGACGTCGACGACGGCTTCTACTGCGCCCGCTACCTTCGCGCCTGGGCTTTCGAAGCCCAACTGCGCCGTCGCCTGCAGACCGACGTCGGCGACGGGTGGTTCCTCAGCCCGAAGGCCGGCAAGCGCCTCAAGGCGCTGTGGTCGATGGGACAGCGCCTCCCCGTGCGAGACCTGGCGCGGCACATCGGCTACTCGGGTCTCGACTTCGCTCCGCTCTTCAAAGAGCTGAGCACGTGAAAGTCAGCACAATATGTTGACCAATAACGGCCTCATCCCTATGCTGATTTCAGAGGCCAAGTAAATGCCACTCTTGAAAGGGAGGAACTTTTTGCAATGAGAGACGCAGTAGTAATTGATGGCGTGAGGACGCCTTTCGGCCGCGCGGGAAGAAGGGGCATGTTCCGCTCCATCACCCACTCCGAGTTGATGGTGCCCCTAATCAAGCACATACTGAAGCGCAACAACCTCGACCCCAAGGACATCGACGAGTTCCACGTCGGCTCGGCCGGCATAGTGTCGCCGATGAGCAAGTGCCGCCAGTACATGTTCGAGGCCGGCTTCGGCGACAACATCTGGGGCTCCGACGTCAACACCCAGTGCGCCAGCGGCCTCCACACGACCGCCGAGGCTGCTGAAAGGATCATGTGCGGTTCCGCCGACATCATCCTCTCCGCCGGCATCGAGACGATGGGCCGGCAGGGCATGACCACGCCGGAGGAGATGAACGGTGTCAAGGGCGGAGGAATGATGGCTCTCCTCATGCCGCCCAAGTCCGACCTGGCCTACCCGCCGGAATGGAAGGACGCGGAGCTTCTGGCGCCCTGGTACGCCGTCAAGAACCCGCAGATCTTCAACATGCTCTACACCGCCGAGAACGTACACGCGCGCTACGGCATCACCCGTCAGGAAGCCGACGAGTGGTCGCTCCGCAGCCAGCAGCTAGCCTGCAAGGCCGTCGCAGAGGGGCGCTTCGACGACGAGATCCTGCCGGTCACCATCAACTACAAGGACGGCACCAGCGAGACGATCAGCAAGGACCAGGGCCCGCGCCCCGAGACCAATATGGAAGCGCTGGCCGGCCTGAGGCCCGTCTTCAAGGAGGGCGGCTTCGTCACCGCCGGCAACTCCTGCCCCCAGAACGACGGCGCTACCCTCTGCATCGTCACCACGAAGGAGATCGCCAAGGAGCGCGGCTGGAAGCCGATGCTGACCTACCGCGGCTCGGCCGCCGTCGGCGTCGACCCCGACGTCATGGGCATCGGCCCCCGCTGGGCCACCAAGAAGCTGCTCGAGCGAACGGGCAAGAAGATTGAAGACTTCGACGTGATCGAGTGCAACGAGGCCTTCGCCTGCGTCGTCAACTACTTCATCAACGAGTTCAAGCTGTCCGACAAGATGATCGAGAAGATCAACCGCTGGGGCGGCGCCATCGCCATCGGCCACCCGCTTGGCGGCACCGGCCCGCGCCTCATCACCACTGCGGCGCACCAGCTCCAGGACAACGGCGGCCGCTGGGCGCTCACCACGCTCTGCCAGGGCCTCGGCATGGGCTACGCCGCCATGTGGGAGCGCGAAGACTACTAGAAGCAGCGCCGGCAAGGGAAACAACGAAGATACCGCAGAGGGTCGGACGCAAGTCCGGCCCTCTGATTCTCTCCTGAACCGCGCTCGCGCCGTAGCCGAGGCTTTCCAGCCCCGGCGGGTGTTTGACCCGAAACCGGACCGCTAATATCCTGATCTCGCACTCGAATCAAGATAACCCGGGAGGAGATGAAACATGCGAGAAGCAGTCGTCGTAGATGGCCTTCGTACGCCCTTCGGCCGCGCCGGCCGCCGCGGAGTCTTCCGCGCCATATCCCACGTCGACCTCATGGTCCCCCTGCTCAAGGAGATCATCCGCCGCAACAACCTCGACGCCCGCGACATCGACGAAGTGCACATGGGCTCCGTCCACCTCGCGTCCCGCTCGACGAAGGCGCGGACCTACATGATCGAGGCCGGCCTGCCCGACAGCATCTGGGGCACCGACGTCAACACCCAGTGCGCCAGCTCCCTCCAGACGACCGTCGAGGCCTGCCAGTGCGTCGCCTGCGGCGGCGCCGACATCATCCTTGCCGGCGGCATCGAGACCATGGACCGCCAGGGCGTCGTCCCGCCGGAGGAGGCGGCCGGAAAGCCCGCGCCGCCTCGCGTCTTCCCGGGTCCCATGCCGCCCGTCACCGATACGCCCTACCCCGACGACTGGAAGGACGCGAAACTCCTGCCCTGGTGGCACGAGTTGAAAGACCCGCGCCTGATGAACATGCTCTGGACCGCCGAGAACCTCCATGCCCAGTTCGGCATCACGCGGCAGGAAGCGGACGAGTGGGCGCTCCGGAGCCATACCCTCGCCGTGGCCGCGCAGGACGCCGGCAACTTCAACAGCGAGATCATGCCCGTCACCATCAACTACACCGACGGCTCCTGCGAGACGATCGGCCAGGACCAGGGCCCGCGCCGGGGAACCAACCTGGAGGCGCTGAGTCAGCTCAAACCCATCATGAAGGAGGACGGCTTCGTTACCGCCGGCAACTCCTGCCCCCGCAACGACGGCGGCTCGCTCACGCTCATCACGACGAAGGAGATCGCGAAACAGCGCGGCTGGAAGCCTCTCCTCACCTACCGACACTCTGCCACCACCGGCGTCGACCCCTACGTCATGGGCGTCGGGCCGCGCTGGGCCACCGCCAAGCTGTTGAAGCGTACCGGCATGAAGCTGGAGGACTTCGACGTCATCGAGCTGAACGAGGCCTTCTCCTGCGTCGTCAACTACTGGATCAGGGAGCTGAAGGCCTCGGACAAGGTCGTCGAGAGGATGAACCGCTGGGGCGGCGCCATCGCCCTCGGCCACCCGCTCGGCGCGTCCGGCGCCCGCCTCGTCACGACTGCGGGCTTCCAGCTACGCCAGAACGGCGGCCGCTGGGCGCTGACGACGCTCTGTCAGGGAAGCGGCATGGGCTACGCGGCGGCCTGGGAGCGGGAAGATTTCTAGAAACCAACATAGCGCACAAAAACGTAGCCGAGGCTTTCCAGCCTCGGCGTCTGACGCGAGGACCATCCGCGCGAGATGGAGCGTCTAGGCGCGACCCGCTATGTCGCCCAGGAGCTCCGCAAGCTGCAGTACCGTCAGGCCGCCCTCTCGGTGCTCCCGGAGGATCGCGCCGTAGTGCAGCCAGTAGCGGTTGCGCCGTCCCTGCCGCTCGCGACTGATCAGCCCGTCTTCCTCCAGCGCCCGCAGGATCGACAGTGCCGCCCGCTCCGTTATCCCGACCGACTGCGCTATCTCCCGCAGCGTCGAGTGCGGGTGCCGCCCGACTTCGATCAACACTAACGCGTGGTTAGTGAGAAGACTCCATTTCGCCATCTAAACCTCTCCGAATCGCCCGGCCGTCTCAAACGCAGCGGAGCGCCAATTCCGGAAACGAGCGTCGAGACTTCGAAGGCAGTATTCACCTAGGTTCGGCTGAAAGTCAAGGACTTCGGGGACGCGGTGGTCAGCGAAGACGCGTCAGTATCTGGAAGAGATAGAAGTATAGCTTCGCGCCGTCGGTGATCAGCGTGTGCGCGGCCCGGTTGATCGTCGGCTCCACATGCTGAAAGATGTCCACCTCCGTGAATTGCAGCTTCACCTGCCCTTGCAGCGCGTCGCGCAACTTTCGCGATTCGGTGTAGGGCACGTACTTGTCCGTCTTGTCGTGGAGGATGAACGTCTCGGCGCGCAGCCCCGACAGCTTGCCGTCCAGCGATAAGTCGCTCAGCGCCTGCCGCGGCGCCGCCGGCAACCGTTGCAGAAGCGCCTCTTCCTGCGACGGGTCGGTGTTCGTCAAAAGGTCGTACGCTGCCCAGCCCTCCGGCGTCATCATGTGCAGCCCGCCCGACGCATTCGGATCGCCGTCGATCAGCACGCTCGTCAGCACGTCGCGGTCGTAGGCGTCGTCCAGCCGGTTGATGATCTGCTCATACATCACCTCGACCGTGTGGTCGCTTGGTGTCCAGCTTTCGGTCGTGCCGTCATAGGAGATCGTGTGCGTCGTGGTCGCCTTGAGGACGTCGTTGGCGTCGTAGTAGCCGCCGAAGGAGACCACGTACGACACCTGGTCGTTGATGCGGGAGTCCGACGCCGCCAGCAACGCCAGCGGCGCTCCCACGCTCACGCCGATGAAGCCGATCTTGTCCGGCTTCACGTACGGCTGCGCTTCCAGATACTGGAACTCCGACACCAGCGCATCGACCTCGCTCGGATAG
>JBEKXP010000103.1:0-7464 GCA_049511815.1 Dehalococcoidia bacterium | reverse complement strand
TCGCGTTGTCGGCGATCTGCACCTGCCAGAGGATGATGTTCAGCCAGTCGAGCAGCCGCGGCAAAACCGGCAGGTGGTGCGCCCGCAGCCAGCACTTGCCGCGGTAGATGACCACGGCCGACAGGGGGAACACCCACATCGCCGCCACGAACCGCCGCGCGTCGAAGAGCCACGACGCGCCGAAGATGCCTTTGCCGCGGTTCACGCCCGTCAACTGGGCGTAGACCTTGAAGTCCTCGCGAATGTTCTCGAACACGCCTGCCCGAAGCCTCCCGCTTCCCGGCTACTCCCGTCGTTCTCGCTCTGTCTGCACCTTCTTTGGAATGGCGCGGGCCGGCGCCCCAACGGCTGTGTGGTTGTCCGGGATGTCGCTGATGACGACGGCGTTGGCGCCAATCGTCACGTTGTCGCCGACGGTTATCGCGCCCAGGACCTTGGCGCCGGTGCCGATGTAGACGTTATCGCCGAGGTGCGGGCCGTCGAGCGTGAACACGTCGCCGCCGCGCAAGCCGATGGTGACGTGCGGGTTGATGTAGCAGCTCTTTCCGATGACCACGGCGCCGTCGATGACGACGTAGCCGTGGACGATGCACAGCCCGCGCCCGATCTTCACGCGGTCGCCGATGACGACGCCCCAGAACAGGCGATTCAACGTATCGCAGACGAAGGGCAGCAGCGGTACGCCTTTGCGGTACGCCCACGCCTTCAGCCGGTAGCCGACAACGGCCGGCCACGACCCCCGCAGGACGATGGAGTCCAGGCGTTCCCAGCGGCGCTTCCAGTTGCCCTTCTTCGGGTCCGGCAGCCAGGTGAAGCTAGAGTAGTAGTAGGCGTCGTAGTCGGAGCGGATCTCGTTCCAGACGTTGTCGCTCATGTTGCCTCTTCGCGGGGGTTCTGGAGCAGGACCGCGCTACACGTCGGCCCAGGTAGGGGGCTTAACGGCGGTCAGGAGGACGTAGAACTCCTCGAAGCCGATGCTCGCGGCCAGCCAGCGCTCCCAGCGGTACTGCGCGCCTCGGTTCCGGTTCGCCATCGTTTCGACGACCGACGCAACGACTCCGCCGGTAAGACGCGGCCTTTGCCCGAGCCGGAGAGTCGTGAGGGAGAGCCTCGCCTGCTCGGTCTCGAACGTGGCGCCGTCGGGCGGGTCGGGGTTCCGCTCCGGGTCGAAGAAATCGAACGTCTCGATGGTGAAGGGGCGCCTCTGGCCAGGGTTGCGCGAAGTCGCCCACGTCGACGAGGCGTGCGGCAGCCAGACGTGGACGAGGGCGCCGGGACGGCAGATGCGCCAGATCTCGCGCATCGTGGCCAGGAAGTCCGGGACGTCGTCGAGCGAGTGGTCGAGATATATCTCTTCGACGCTGTTGTCTTTGAAGGGCAGCCCATCGCCGACGTCTGCGAGAAGGGCGACATCGGGCCCGAGCTTTCGGCTGATTCTCAGGGCGTCGGTCTGTTTGCGCGCGCGGTCGAACTCTAGGCTTATCATGCCGGAGACTCCCTCCCGTCAGATAGCGATGTTAACTTAGTCCCGAAAAAGGCCGCAATCCTGTCCCTGTATTCTTGCACCACCGATTCCGAGTCGCCCTGCATCTGGAGCTGGCCTTGCTGGATCAGGACGGCGCGGTCGCAGAAGCGCGTGACGGCGCTCAGGTCATGCGACACGAAGACAATCGTTACGCCGTTGGAGCGCAACATCTCGATGTGGCCGAAGCACTTCTGCTGGAACTCGCCGTCGCCGACGGCCAGCACTTCGTCGACCAGCAACACCTGGGGACGGACGTGCACCGCCACCGAAAAGCCCAGCCGCACGTACATGCCGGAGGAGTAGGTGCGCATCGGCTCGTCGATGAAGGCGCCCAGCTCGGAGAAGGCGATGATATCGGGCAGAGCCTCCATCGCCTCCTTTTTGCTCAAGCCCAGCAGGACAGCATTGAAGATGGCATTCTCCCGACCGGTGAGCTGCGGATGAAAGCCGGCGCCCAGCTCCAGCAGCGCGGAAACGCGCCCTCCGACCTCGACTTTGCCGCGGGTGGGACGCGCCAGGTCGGCCATGATCTTCAGCAACGTGCTCTTCCCCGAGCCGTTAGGCCCGATTATGCCCATGCTGTCACCGCGCTTCACCGAGAAAGTCACGTTGTCGAGCGCCCAGAATGGGCGGCCGGCGTTACCGCGCAGGAACGAGGGCAGGTGAAGGACGGTCGTTTTTATCTCTTCAGGCTTCTGCGCCCGCAGGAAATAGCGCTTGGAGATGTTCTCCAGGGAGATGGCGGTACCGTCAGAGAGCATCTGCGAACCCCCGCTCCAGACGGCCGAAGACGAACATGCCTACCAGCACCGAGACAGCGGCGAAGGCAAGGGATGGCCACAGATCGACTATCGTCGGCAGCCGGTTGTAGACGAACAGGTTTCGCCAGCTCTCGATCAGCGATGCCAACGGGTTGAGCATCAGCATGTGCTTGTAACGACCCGTCTGGCTGAGCGGATAGATGATCGGCGTCATGTAGAAGAGCAGGTTCAGGAAGACCTCGACGAGGTGCTCCAGGTCGCGGAAGTAGACGTCGATGGATGATACGATGAGGACGGTGCCCATCAGCAGCACTAACTCGACGAGGGTGAGCAGCGGGATGCCGACTAGCCATGTCGCCGAAGGGTGCCTTCCGGAGGCGAGGATAATGACCGTGATGATCGGCAGCGTCATTATGAAATGCACCATGTTGTTCGCCACGGTGGCGAACGGCAGGACGTAGCGCGGGAAGTGTACCTTCTTGATCAGGTTGCCGTTGTGCGTGATGACCGGCGCCGACATCAGCACCGAGGTCTGGTACCAGGCCCACGGGAACAGCGCCGGCAGCAGGACGAGCTGATAGGGTATGTCGGAGTGAATCCGGGCGAAACGGCTGAGGGCGAAGTAGAGGACGGCGCCCAGCATGAGGGGCTTCAGCACCGACCAGACAAAGCCGAGGATCGTGTCCTGGTAGCGGAGCTTGAGCTCCCTGGCGGTCAGCAAGTAGAGCAGCTCCCACGTCCGGAAGAACCGCTGGGGAATGAAGGCCGACCAGCCCCTGCCGCGACCGTTGATAGAGCCTGTGGCCGAGTCCTGCGCTGTCATAAGCACGTCTTCCCGTCCGGCGACGAATTCGTGGTGGGGGCGAAAGGCACGGCCTCCTTCACCCCCTAAACCGTCCGGCGCCTTTCGACTAAAGACTAGCAGCCGCAGGATGAACAATCAACCGAGCGCCATCGCGGCGTCCGTCCCACTTGAACCTCGCCGACGGAAACGCTAGCGTTTAGTTGAGGGATGCGACGATGTCGACCGAGAGCTCGCGCACAACGATCGGGCCGTCCGAGATAGCACCGCTCGCTGTCCACTTCGCCCACGAGAGCGAGGAGGAGTTCGCCAAGATCCTCGATTTCTACGGCATCGCCTGGCAGTACGAGCCGCGCACCTTCCCCTTACGCTCCGATGGCGACCGGGTCCTCGAAGCGTTCACCCCCGATTTCTACTTGCCCGACATCGATTGTTACATCGAGCTGACCACGCTGCGGCAGGACCTGATGACCGAGAAGCACCGCAAGCTGCGTACCCTCCGAAAGCTCT
This sequence comes from Dehalococcoidia bacterium, assembly GCA_049511815.1. GTDB lineage: Bacteria > Chloroflexota > Dehalococcoidia > DSTF01 > JALHUB01 > JALHUB01. The sequence continues at coordinate 3,866 of JBEKXP010000103.1, read as the reverse complement.
ACCCGGGCGTCGACGTGAAGCTGCTGAACAAGCGCGACTACCTCCGCCTTCTCGCCAAGTACGGCTTCGGGCCACCGCAGCCGCGCAGCATCGAAGGTGTGCACCGCGTGCTGGTGAGCGCGCCGCAGCTCCGGCGACGGGTTAAAGAGCTCGGCGTCCAGATATCGAAGGATTACGCCGGCAAATCGCCCGTGCTTATCGGCGTTCTCAAGGGCGTCGCCTGCTTCATGGCCGACCTGATGCGTCAGGTCTCGCTGCCCGTCGCCATCGACTTCATGGCGATCTCCTCCTACGACAGCGCCGACAGCAGCTACGTCCGCATCCTCAAGGACCTGGATGAGAGCATCGAAGGGCGCGACGTGCTCCTGGTGGAGGACATTGTCGATACGGGCATGACGCTAAACCACCTGCTGACCTACCTGCGGGCGCGCAAGCCGGCGACGCTGAAGGTCTGCACGCTGCTCGATAAGCGGGCGCGGCGGCTGGTGGACCTGCCGCTGGACTACGTCGGCTTCGAGATACCGGACGAGTTCGTCATCGGCTACGGGCTGGACTACCGTCAGCTCTATCGCAATCTGGGATTTATCGCCACGCTGAAGCCGGGCTGGATGGAGGAGCAGGCGGCGCGGGCAAAGTAATGCCCCAAGTAACCTCTCCGCGTTTCGGCTTCGTCCTCCTCCGGTTATCCCCCCGGCTCGGGTTTGGGGCCCTCGCCTCAGGTTCCCCGGATTCGTCCACCGGTAAACCGCGGATCCGCCACTTGGGGCACCTGTAACCATACAGCGGCCATCAGGGTTTGTCAATAGGCGCAGCGAGGGAAATCGCTGCCTTTTTACGGCCTATCGTTAACCAAAAACGAGTTTACGCGTTATCAAGAGTGCAAGGAAATATCGTCGTCAAGGAGGTCGAGATGCGCAGAGCAATCTTGGCTGGAATGGCGGTTCTTCTGATGGCGATGTCGCTTGCCGGCGGCACCGTCGCCCACGCCCGCGCTCCAACCCGCACCGCGACGCCAACGCCGATGGCTACACCAACCATCACCCCCGCATCTCTCGGGTCGGGACCCTTCGAATTCATCGTCTGGTTGTGGGTGGATGGGCATAGGTCCTCGGAGCCCATCGTCCCGAAGGTCGGCGACGTCGTTTGCGGCGAAGAGGGCGGGCCGGTCTCGGTTACTGAAAGCGGTGACGAGCAGCAACTTGTGTATGTGGAAACGGCCTCCAAAGTGCCGGGCTGCGCTACGGAGGGGTCGACCATCACATTCTTCGTTGATGGGCGGCAGGCCAATCAGACCTGGCGGTACCACCGCGAGCCGAACGTGTGGGTCCGCTTTCTGGTTCTGACAGTCGGGCCGTCGTTCGCACGCGTCGGGGGCTACTTCTCCTGGCCCGACCAGCTGCCGATCTTGAACGGCAGCGAGGATGACTCCAAATCGGTTCTCATACCTTATATAGACGGCAGAGCCTGTGGATACGACTGGGTCCTTGCGCCTGAGGGCGGCCACAGATACGTCGTGGTGGTCTATTCGAGCGAGCAGCGAGCCGGCTGCGGATACGAGGGGGCACCCATCACGTTCCGGCTTGTCGATGGACAGGGAAACGTGCTGGCGACGGCCGAGGAGAAGGGCGTTTGGCATGCCTGGGACGGCACCGATGCTACTGCGGAGCAACTCAACTTGACGTTGGTCACGCCGAGGGGCATACGCATCGGCAGTATGGGGACAGGCGGCTCGGACGCGCGTAGCACGCCGTCAGACGCCGTGCTTGGGCTGGCGCTGGCCGGCGTTGCGGCGTTGGCGACGGGTGTGGTGCTTCGCAGGAGGGCGAATCCAAGTTAGGGGACGGGACCGGACGTCGCGTTCTCGCGCCAGCGCTTCACGTCGAACGAGTAGTCCTCCGCGAGTTGCTCCCGCGACACCTTGCGCAGCGCCGTCTTCGGCAGCGGGGCGTCGGTGAGCACGAGCTTCGTCGTGCGTTTGTACGGCGCCAGCGCTTCCTCCATTGAGTCGACTTCCGCCTCCACCAGCGCCCGCAGCGCCGATTCGTCGAGCTGGTGGTCCTGCGTCGCCAGGCGGGCGTCGACTGCGGCGATGTTGGGGTAAACGATCGCCCAGACCTGCGTCTTGTCACGCACCTTGCGGCTGACCACGCACACGTCCTCGACGACGGCGCTGCGCTGGATCTGCTCTTCCACCTCGTCGGGGTGCACCTTCTCGCCGGAGTCGAGAACGATAACGTACTTGCTGCGACCGGTGATGTAAACGTAGCTGTCCTTGTCCATGTGGCCGACGTCGCCGGTGCGGAACCATTCGCCGATCATGGCCGCCCTCGTCTCCGCCTCTGCCTTCCAGTAGCCCTGCATGACGTTCGGACCGCGGACGATGAGCTCGCCTTCGCCGTGGAGCTTCACGTAAATCCCCTTCTCCGGCACGTCGATGAGGTCGACTTCGACGTCGGGAACGGGCCGGCCGACGGTGCCGAGCTGGTTCTCGTAGTAGTTCGTGAAGCGGAAGCGGCCGGGATAGAAGCGCTGGGCGCAGACGATGGGCGAAGTCTCGGTCAGGCCCCATCCCTGGAGTACGGGAAGGCCCAGCAGGTGGAAGGCGTGCGCCGTCTCAGGGTTCAGCGCGGCACCGCCGCTGGCGATGAAGCGCAGGTTTCCGCCCAGCCGCTGGTGAAGCTCGCGAAAGAGCAGCGGCCCGATGTTGACGCCCGTCCTCTGCTTGGTCCGGCGCACGATCTCCAGGCCGCGCTCGAACGTCTTGCCGCGACCCTGCGCGTCGGCCTGAGCGCGAATGGCGCGGACCATGATGTCGAGCAGCGCGGGCACGCCTAGAAAGACGGTGGGCTTCGCCTCCGCCAGCCGGTCGCGCACGCGCACGAGGTCGTTCTCAATCGTGACGGTCGCTCTCACCGAAATCGGCAGGAGGAACTCGACGGTGAACGGATAGGCATGATGAAGCGGGAGGACCAGCAGGATGCTGTCCCTCGGCGTTACGGTCAGCGCTTTCGGCACGGCCGCCACGTTCGTCATGAAATTGCGGTGGCTGAGCATGACGCCCTTCGCGCCGCCGGTAGTGCCCGACGTGTAGACGATGGAAGCGATATCGTCCGGCTTGATGACCGTCGCCGCCAGCGCCACGTCGCTCTCGTGGGACGCGAGCGAGAACGCCTCTTCGAAAGGCAGGATGCGGGCGCGGGCGCGCCGGAAAAGGCCGCCACCGCCGGCGGAACGCGCTTCGGCGCCGGGCCCGACCACCAGGATAGTCTCCAAGTCGTGCAGGCGATCCGGGATGTTGGGGAGCGCCTTCTCCGAGACGATGGCGAGCTTCACCTCAGCGCGGCGTAGCGCCTCTTCGATCTCGCCGGGCTTCAATTCGTAGTAGACCGGGACCGCCACGCCTCCGGCGTACGATATCCCTTGATAGGCGACGATCCACTCGAGCCCGTTCTCGCAGACTATCCCCACGCGGTCGCCGCGCTGCAGCCCGAGAGCGATGAGCGCGGAGGCGAAAGTCCTTGCCCGCTGCCGCAGCTCGCCGTAGGTCAGGCCGATGAACTCGCGTCCCGCCTTGACCTGGAACGCCGTCTTGCGTTCCGAGCGACGCGCCGCTTCGTCCAGCGACGCCGGTATCGTGAGCTCCATGGTTCGTACCTCTGTGGGGGAAAGCTTGGCGTGATTCTACAAGGCGAAATCAGTACGAGCAAACAGGCGTCCCGGCGCGCGGCAAAAAGCTTCGTCCGCCTGCCGCTCGTCTTCGATTAGCCGCGCTAGACGACGTCCGGGCGAGGCCATTTCAGGTCGCAGCTAAGACAGCGCGCCTGAATGAGCTGGTCGCCGCGCCAGTAGCTCAGCGTGAAGCTTTT
>JBEKXP010000102.1:0-7529 GCA_049511815.1 Dehalococcoidia bacterium | reverse complement strand
TTTACCGTGGAATGGAATAGCTACCGGGAGCGGTCTCAGATGTATGGAGCGGCGATCTGCGGCGGCAGCATCATCGCCGGGCTCGTCTTCCTCGTCGGCGTCCTGCGCAAGAGCTACTGGGCCCTCGCCGGACCCGTGATCATCGGCTTCCTGGGCGCGCTCTACGTCGCCTTCTGGATCGGCCGCGCCCTCATCACAACGCCGCTGGAGCCGCCTGCGCCCGAATAGCCCGCTCATCAACGAGCATCGACCGGCGCTTCTCCAGCACCTCTTCGTATAGCGCCACGGTCTTCCGGGCGGTCTCACGCCACGTGAAGCGCTGCACCATTCGTTGTCGTCCCGCCGCACCCATTCGCGCCCGCATCCCCGCGTCCGCCATCAGCCGTCGAATCGCTTCGGCCAGCGCGTGCGCGTCCGCGGGCGGCACAAGCCAGCCCGTCTCGCCGTGCTCGACGACCTCCGGCAGCGCCCCCGCCGTCGTCGAGACGACCGCCGTGCCGCAGGCCTGCGCTTCCGCCGCCGGCAGCCCGAACCCCTCGTAGACCGACGGCGACACGAGCAATTGCGTCCGGTTGTACAGCCGCACCAACTGCTCGGTGCTCACTCGCCCCGTGAACGTCACCTTCGCGCCCAGCCCGTAGCGCCGGACCAGCCGCGGCACGAGCTCCAGCGCTCCCTTCTCCTTGTCGACGAACGTCAGGTGCAGGTCCTCGTCGCGCAGCAGCCGCATCGCCTCGATGAGGTAGCGCGCGCCCTTATTGCGGTCGTCGGAGTTGCCGACGAACAGGATCTCGTTCGGCGCCTTCACCACGTCGTCCAGCGGCCGGAAGACCTCCGTGTCGACGCCGTCGTGGATAACCTCGATGTGCTGCGCCGGCAGCCCGAACGCCTCCCGCACCGACGCCGCCGATTTGTGCGAGCCGGTGATGATCCGGTCCACGCGTCGAGCGACGACGTGCTGCATCCAGAACGGGTAGAAGATGATCCAGCGAATCTTCTCCCGCGGGCTCCTCGCCTGAATGACGGCGTTCCGGCGGTCCAGGTCCAGCGGATGGTGCACGTTCGCCACGACCGGCAGGCCGCACATGCGCGTCAGGAGCGTGCCGTAGCCCAGCACCTGCACGTCGTGGATGATGTCGAAGCGACGCTCCGCCTGGATCTCGCGCAGCCGGTCGAAGGCGCGGACGCTGAACGCCGACATGCCCGAGAACATCCCCATCCGCGACGTGACCAGCTCGTAGAAGTTGAGCGGGCGCAGGAAATCGCGCGGATGGCTCCGACGCCGGAAGTGATCGCCGAACGTCCCGTAGACGTCGAACAGGCTGAACGTCTCGATCCCCTCCATCGTGATGCCGGGCGCGATGTCCGGGTATGGCGGCCCGACCATCACGTGAACCTCGTGGCCCAGCGCCGCCACTTCCCTCGTGACATTGGAGAGATAGACGCCCTGACCCCCGGAGCTCATCTTGCCCTGGTGGAGAAGGAAGCAGACCCTCATGCCCGCCGCCTCTGCGCTGCCTCGCGACGGACCTCTTCGTAGACCTGCGCCATGCGCTCCGCCGTTCGGCGCCAGGTGAAGTTCTTGAGGACGCGCTCACGGCCGGCCTGCCCCATCCGACGGCAAAGCTCCGGGTCACCGAGAAGCATGCGCAGCGCCTGCGCGAGAGCGTCGGCGTCGGCCGGCGGCACGAGAACGCCCGTAACGCCGTCCTCGATGATCTCTGAAAGGGCTCCCGCGCGCGTCGCGACCACCGGCACGCCGCAGGCCATCGCTTCCACGGCGGGAAGGCCGAAGCCCTCGTGCAGCGACGGCGAAACGAGTATCTGGTTGCGGTTGTACAGCCGCACCAGCTCGTCGATCGACACCCGCGGCAGGATCTGGATGTGGCCGTAGAGCCGGTACTGCTTCATTGCCCGCTGAACGGTCTTCAGATGCGACGCCGGCCGGTGATCGACGAACGTCACCTTGAACTCCTGGCGGTGTCGGAGCGTATGCAGCGCGTCGAGGAGGTACCGCGCCCCCTTGTTGCGGTCCTCCGAGTCGCCGACGAAAAGGAGGCTGTTCGGCTCCTTCTGCACGTCGTCGAGCGGCCGGAAGGCGTCGGTGTCGGCGCCGTAGTGGATCACTTGCAGCTTGCCGGGCGCCAGATGGACCTCGTTTTGGATGGTCACCGCCGAGTTCTCGGAGCAGGTGATGATCCGATCCAGGCGGCGGGCCGTGAAGTCCTGCATCACCCACGGGTACCACAGGAAAGCCAGCGCCTTCTCGTAGACGTTCTTCACCTGCAGCAGCCGGTTGCGACGGTCGATCGTCAGTGGATGGTGAATGCTGGCGACGACCGGCAGCCCCCTAGCCTTCATGAGCAGAATGCCGTAGCTGAGCGTCTGGTTATCGTGCACCAGGTCGAACGGCTGCTCCCGCGACAGCTCGTTCAGCTTCTTGTAGGCGCGCAGGCTGAACGTGAACAGCAACGAGCCGAGAGAGATGCGCGTTGCGGCCATCTCGTAGAAGTTGAACGGATTGAAGAAAAGGGCCGGATTGGTGCGAAAGCGGTACTCGTTCACGTCGTCCATCAGGTCCCAGACGCGGAACGTCTTCAGGCGATGCATGTGGACGGCGGGGTCCGCCTCCGGGTACGGCCGCCCGGCAATGACGTGCACCTCGTGTCCGAGGCGCGTCAGCTCGCGGCCCAGGTAGTATGTGAACACGCCCTGTCCGCCGGACGACGGGTTGCCCTGGTAGACGATGAACGCTATCCGCATCGTTTCGCCTCCCCGGCAGATCGTCGCGCGTAAACGACGACGCTCTTCGGCAGCAAAAGGTTGCCCGCGCTTTCCAGGCCCGCCAGCACCCGCGATCCCTGGGCCGAACTGGCGTCTAGAAAGCTCTTCCAGACTGTCGAGGCGCTGCGCCGGGCGCCCCCTTCGCCCGCACCCAGCGCGAGCAGCCAGAACGGCGTCTCCAGCGAGTGCCGGAAGCGCCGCGCGTACACTTCGAAGCCGTTCTCTCGCAACAGGCGCGCCATCTCGCCGCGACGGTAGCGACGCACGTGCTCGCCGGCCGGCACTCTCTGGAGCGAGGCGACCCGCCAGACCAGCCACTCGGACCGCGCGTCCGGCACGCTGACGGCGATGGTGCCGCCGGGTCGCAGCACGCGGCCGAGCTCCGCGATAAGCGCCCGGTCGTCGGGCACGTGCTCGAACACCTCGGTGCAGATGACGCGGTCCACCGACTCGTCCGCCAGCGGAAGCCGCAGGCCGTCGCCGATGACCGCGTTGGCGCGGGCGCGCAGCTTCCCTTCGCACGCCAGGCAGTAGGCGAAGAACTTGAGCACCATCAGCTCATCGATGTCGCGGTCGACGCCGACGACGACGCACGGCTTCCGGCAGGCCCGCACGACGTGGCGGCCGGTGCCGCAGCCGACGTCGAGAAGGCGGTCGCCCTCGCGCAGGCCGAGCAGGTCCAGGTCGACGGTGTCGAGGCGGGACATCGCGCCGTTGCCGTCGTGACCGCCGCCGTTCGCCCGATAGCGATAGGCCGGCGGGCGCGGCAGGCGCGGCGTCCGTTCCGAGAGCGCCTTCAGCCTAGTCGAGTGGCTTTCTGGCATAAAAGACAAGGTCCTTGCCCAACACCGGGTTCACGAGCGCCTCCAGCGACTCCAGCAGGCGCAGGCGACGCCGGTACTGCCATTGCATCAGCTTTTGCAGGCTCTTGGTGAACACGAAGTTCTCGTTGCGGATGCCGAAGGCGCACCGAAAGAACCAGTAGACGGTCTGGACCGTGTGACGCAGCCGCTGCGCGTAGATATCCAGGCCGTTGTCGGTCAGCGTCACCTCCATCTCGCCCGGCCGGTAGAAGCGGATGTGCCCGCCCAGCGAGTGCCAGTATCCCCATGAGATCGTCCAGAAGACGATCTCCGGCCAGTAGTTCGGGATGCTGATGGCGATGAGCCCGCCCGGCTTCAGAACGCGCACCAGCTCGCGGATGCCGGCCTTGTCGTCCGGGATGTGCTCCAGCACCTCTGTGCAGACGATCTTGTCGAAGGCGCCGTCGCGGAAAGGCAGGTTCTGAGCGTCGACAGCGATGAGGTCGTGCCGGCCGACGATCTCGTGCGCCACCGTCTGATAGTTCAGCAGATTCTGCGCCTTTCGGAGGTCGCTCATGCTCAGGTCGACGCCGACGGCGCGACAGGGCCAGTGACAGGCTTCGCTCGTATGGCGGCCCTCGCCGCAGCCCACGTCCAGCACCAGGTCGCCGGCGCGGATGGGCAGATGACGGCGGAAGTCAACGCTAACGATGTTGTCCGACGTGGCTCATCCCCTCCGCTTGGCGATTGCCTCCTCGTACACCGCGAGGACCTGCTCGGCGTTCGTGCGCCAGTTGAACCGCTCGATGATGCTCTGGCGCGCCGCCTTTCCCAGCCGGCGGCGAAGCTCCGCGTCTTCGAGGAGCAGGCGGATGCCCTCGGCCAGCGCCGGTCCGTCGGCGGGATTGACCAGCCAGCCCGTCCTGCCGTGCTCCATCACCTCCGGGAAGGCCGGCGCCGTCGTCGCGATAACCGCCTTCTCGCAGGCCATCGCCTCGGCGGCGGGCAATCCGAACCCCTCGTACAGCGACGGCGAGGCAAGGATGGTGGCGCGGTTGTAGAGCTCTAGCAGCTCTTCGTTGGAGACGCGCCCGATAAACGTGACGTGGGTGCTGAGGCCGTAGCGCCGCACGAGCTCCGGCGCCAGCTTCAAGCTCCGGCGGTCGTTGTCAACGATGATGAGATGGAAGGGCACCTGCTGGTCGCGCAGGATGCGCAGCGCGTCGAACAAGTAGACGGCGCCCTTGTTGCGGTCCTCGGAGTTTGTGTTGAAGAGGATGGTGTTCGGCGACTCGGGAATCTCCGGCAGCGGACGAAAGCGGTCGGTGTCGATGCCGTTGTAGACGCAGGTCATGAGGTCGCGCGGCACGTGGAACATTCGCTCGATGGCGCGCGTCGTGTTCTGCGAGACCGTGATGATTCGGTCCATGCGGCGCGCGGTCACTTCCTGCATGATCCAGGGGAACCACAGGTAGCGACGCGCCATCTCGTAGATGGAGCGCGACTGCAGGATGCTGTTGCGCAGGTCGACGGAAAGCGGGTGGTGGATCGTGGCGACGGTCGGCAGGCCCAGCGACTTCATCATCAGAATGCCGTAGCTGAGCGTCTGGTTGTCGTGGACGATGTCGAATTGCGTCTCCGGCATGAGCTCCTTGATCTTGACGTAGGCGCGCACGCTGAACGTCAGCAGGAGCGACGAGAGCGCGATGCGTGTCGACGCGAACTCGTAGAAGTTGACGGGATGGAAGTGAGTGAGCGGATGGCGCTCGTGCATGAAGTCGCGGCGGTTGTGGTAGAGGCTCCAGTAGCTCTCGGTCTTGACGTTGTGGAGCGTGACCGCGTCGTCGGTCTGCGGGTACGGCGGCCCGGCGATGACGTGCACTTCGTGGCCCATGCGGGCGAGCTCACGCGTGAGGTAGTAGGTGTAGATCCCCTGCCCACCGGAGAACATGTTCCCCTGGTACATGATGAAAGCGATCTTCATCCGGTTGCTCCTGGGCCTCGCGCCGGGGGATAAGGCGAATCAGGCGCGGGGAAGCCACACTCCCGTATCTTACAGGACGGCGTTGCGCCTGGTCTAGCTGGCGAAGGGAGCGTTCTAGCTGCCCGAGGCTGGGGCCTTGGCGTCGCTCGCGGCGGCGGGCTGCGCGGCGAGGGCGCGGACGTACTGCAGCTCGCGGAAGGCGCGGTCCGCCAGATCGGGGTCGCCGCTCAGGATGAGCCCCGCGATGCGCTGTCGGAAGGCGTTGGCGTCGGCAGTCTTCTTCGTTTCGTCGTCCACGTTCGTTTCGTCCTTTCCAGGGAGATCGACGGCGGCGATGGCGTCCCACAGCGCCGGGCAGTCGCTCTCGATATGCTCAAAGCTCCACCACGACAGCATCGTCGCGCCGCGTTCGAGGGCAGCCTTCGCCCAGCGCGTCAGCTCGTCCGGCGTCACCGAGCCGTACGCCCCGCCGGCAGGCGCCAGCGGCAGTTCGGCAAAACCCTCGGCGGCGAAAGCGTCGTAGCAAAGGGCGATGGCCTGTTCCGGCGACACCTGCATCGCGTTGTGATAGGCCTGCGGCATGACCGCCTGACAGCAGCGCTGGAACGCGCGATAGGGCAGGCGACGGTGATAGTTGGGCTGCGGCAGCGGCGCGTAGAGGAGCGGGAAGTCGGGCCCGACGGCGCCGCGGAGCTGCGACAGGTAACGCTCCGCCGTGGCCGCGGGATCGGCGGGCTGGCGCTCGTACTCCGCTTCGACGTCGATGACGTAGAGGTCGGGCCCTCGATATGTCGCGTTCGGCCGCTCGATGATGAAGCGCGCCGCGACGCCTGCCTCCTCCGACGCCGTGTACTTGAGGTCGCCGTAGATGACCGTCGGGCTATCGCAGCCGTAGACGTAGCCCCACAGGCCGGCCATGAGGCCTTCCGCCTGCAGCGACTGGACGATCTCCGACACGGGGCGCCCCTGGTCGAACGGGTGGCCGCCGTCGTCGCTCTTGACGATGGCGCCGCGACAGCCGGCGTCCTTCAGCCTGCGCGCGACAGCCGTGGCGTCGCCGTCGAGGCAGCGTCGCCAGTTCCAGACCCAGACCCACTTGCCGCATAGCATGTCGGCGATTGTAGCTCGGTCGAGCGTGGACCGCGACGATTTGATGTCACCCAGTGTCTACCTTCCATGTCGCCTTCGTGACGGCAGTGCAACGTGCGATGATCGCGTTCTTCCCTGCCTGCCGGTAGGCAGGTTGCGCCGCGCCCGTCCGGGCTCCTCGCGGAGCCTGCCCGTCCGGGCTCGTCGCGCCGACCCCGCGCAGGTGCAGTTCGGGTCGGCGAGAGCGTACAATAAAGACAGTACTTGCTTGTCAAACGGGAGATGCGTCGGGTGAAGATTGCTCTTCTAGTCATTGGCGTGATTGGCGTGCTGGGCGCCTCGTTCGCCGCGATCGTTCTGTTCCCCCGGCAGAAGGCCACCCCCGTCCAGCTTCCCTCAGCCGAGGTGCGCGAATACCAGGGTGAGAAGCTGTCATCGATCAACGACTTCTACGAGAACTCCATTAAAGGCCCCCAGTACGTGGACAAGGACACTTACCGGCTGCAGGTCAGCGGACTCGTCGCAAACCCGGGTAGCTACACCTACGACCAGGTTGTGGGCAACCACACAGCCTACCAGAAAGTGGTGACACTGAACTGCGTCGACGGGTGGAGCGTCAAGATACTGTGGGAAGGTGTGCGCGTGCAGGACCTGATCGACGAGGCGCAGCCCTCGCCGGACGCCCGCGTGCTCATCTTCTACGCCGCCGACGGCTACACGACTTCGCTACCAATCGAGTACTTCCGCGACAATAGCATTATTATGGCCTACAAGATGAACGATGTCACCATCCCACCCGAGCGCGGCTTCCCGTTCATGCTTGTGGCCGAGAGCAAGTGGGGCTACAAGTGGGCGAAATGGATAACTGG
>JBEKXP010000101.1:0-7567 GCA_049511815.1 Dehalococcoidia bacterium | reverse complement strand
AGGCTTGGTAGGCGCCACGACCGGACAGCGCTGCGACTACCTGGGCGTCCGAATCCCCACCCGGGAAAGCCCCGCTGAGATGGTAGTCATCCGCGGTCCCTGGAGCACGGGATTAGACCGATCCCTGCTGACCTTCATCGAGGCGGCGCGGTCGTCACTGATCATGTTCCTCGAGCGCATGCTAAACGCCCGCTGGTCGGAGCGCCAGCGCCAGCAAATGTCGGTCCTGGCGAACGCCGCCGAGGTGCTGACGCAGTCTGAAGACACGCAATCGTTGCTGGAGCACATGGCCGGCGCAATCTCCGACACTACGGGCTGGGAGATCGTGCGGATCGAGATCTGGGATGACGCCTCCCAGCGAATCACAACGCAGGCGCTCAACTCCATCCGCTGGCAGGGCACCAGGGCGGAACTTCGCTCGACAGAAGGGATCGTGGACGGGCCGCTAAGAGAGGTGCTACGAACGCGCGAGCCAGTCCTGATGCCCGATCTGCAGCATTGCCCAATCGTCGCGGAAGAAGAACGGCGCCTGTTTCAGTGGGTAATGCTTGTATCGGCGGCGCGCGTGCCCATTCTCTTCGCCGACGAGGTGCTTGGCCTCATCGCCTTCGCCAGCTTCCAGCCGCGCACGTTCCCGCCGGAAGAGGTGGAGGGGTTCAAAGCGATCGCCACTCAACTGGCAGTGGGCCTGAAGGCGAGGAACATCTACGCGGCGCTGGCGGAATCGAAGGAGCAACTCGAAAGATACTCGAGGCGTCTCCAGGAAAGCACCGAGATCCAGCACCGCCTGGCGCGCACGGACGCCCTCACCGGCATTCCTAACCGTCGCTACGTAGAAGAGGTGATCGAGGCGGAACAGGCGCGCGCCCTTCGCCACGGCGGCTCCCTGAGCGTCGGCCTGCTGGACGTCGACAAGCTGAAGGCGGTCAACGACGAGTACGGCCATGACGCCGGCGACGAGGTTCTCCTGCAACTGGCGCGACTCGCCCGCCAGAGCTGTCGCAAAGGCGACGTCGTCGGGCGCTACGGCGGCGACGAGTTCCTGTTCGTTTTGCCCGAAGCCGACCTCGGCGCGGCGTTGCGTTTTGGCGAGCGGTTCCGCAGTCGTGTGGCGAAGCAGCCGTTCCACCTTCCCCGCGGCGACACGCTCGGCCTCAACGTGAGCCTGGGCGTCGCCGAAGCGGACTGCCGCGCGCTCCCGGAGGCGCAGGACCTGATCGCTACCGCCGACGCCGCCCTCTACCAGGCGAAGTCCAACGGTGGAAACGTTGTCTGCTCCCCGTCGCAGGCAGCGAACGTTGCCTAGACCTCCTTCCCTCATTTCGATTCACATTCCCAGTGACGGCGGCCCGCGGTCCAAGCGGCAAGCGAGCGCCTGTACTACAATGGTCCCGCCACTTTCGAAGCGAGGCGACCGGTGCAACTCACTCCGAACGTCCACGTCCTGCGTGCTCCCTCCGCGCCATATGCCGGTCCGTACGAGCCCAACGTCTACCTCGTCGTCAACGGCGGCAGCGCGGTCATCATCGACGGCGGCCTCGAAGACGAAGCGGCGGCAAACGAGCGCCTCGCCTGCCTGAAGGATCTGGGCGGGCCGCACGTGGAGCTGATCGCACTGACGCATCACCACCGCGACCACGCCGGCGGCGCGTTCTTGCTTGCCGCGGCCACGGGCGCGCCGGTGCGGATGCACACGGAAGAGGAACGCCTCTTGCGCGACGAGTCGAAGAGTCAGCATTCGGTCCGCTTCGGTCCGCCACTCGTCGACGGTGAGACGCTGCCGGTCGGGCGCCTCCGGCTGCGCGTTGTCCTCACGCCGGGGCACAGCGCCGGCCACGTCTGCTTCTTTCTGGAAGAGGAGGCAGTCCTCTTCAGCGGCGACAACGTCGTCGGCCTGGGCACGACGGCGATACCGCCCCCTCCTGACGGGGACATGGCCGTCTACGTCCGCTCGTTGGAGCGGATGAAGGCGCTCGGCGCATCGCTCCTTTGCCCGGGCCACGGCCCACCGGTCCACGAGCCCCAGCGGAAGATACAGGAGCTCATCGACCACCGGCGCGAGCGCGAAGAGCAACTGCTATCGCTCCTGCGTGAGGGCGAGTCGAGCGTGGCCGCGCTGGTTCGTCAGATCTACCCGGAGCTGTCGCCGCAGTTGGTACGGATGGCGAATGGCCAGGTGATGGCCCACCTCTGCAAGCTCCGCGACGACGGCAAGGTGCGCCTCCGCACGCAGGATGGGGAGATCTTCGCCGCACTACCCGGCCCGCCGCTTGCCTAGACCCTCCAACTTCAGCACCGTATAATCATTCGTGAAGAACGCATCCCTCAGGAAGAAGCGATGTCTCTCGATCCCGCCTTCGTTCCCATATTGCCGCGCACCGCCGGCCTGACGCCGCAGGGCCACCTGAGCCTCGGCGGCTGCGACGCCGTCGACCTGGCGAGCGAGTTCGGCACGCCTCTCTACGTGTTCGACGAGATCGAGCTGCGGGAGGGCGCCCGCGAATGGCGCGCGGCTTTTCAGCCGTCGTACCCAGACACGACCATTGTCTACGCCGCGAAGGCGTACCTGGGGCGCGCGGTCGCTTCGCTCTTCGCCGATGAAGGACTATCGCTGGACGTGGCCTCCGGCGGCGAGCTGGCGATTGCCCTGGCGGCCGGGTTTCCGGCGGAGCGCATCTACCTGCACGGCAACAACAAATCGCGCCGGGAGCTTCGCGAGGCGCTGGACGCCGGCGTCGGCCACGTCGTCATCGACAACTTCCGCGAGATAGCGCTCCTGGACGAGCTGGCGACTGCGGCCGGAAAGCGGCAGACGGTCCTTCTACGCGTCTCCCCGAACGTCGATCCGCACACGCACCGCTACATCTCGACCGGCGCGCTCGACTCGAAGTTCGGCGTGCCGCTCGCCACCGGCGACACGGAGGCGGCCGTCGAGGCGCTGACGGCGTCGAACGCGCTCGACCTTGCCGGCCTGCACGCCCATATCGGCTCGCAGATCTTCGAGATCGAGCCCTTCCAGCAGTCGCTGAGAGCCCTCATCGAGTTCGCCGCGGGTCTGAAGGGACGCCACCGGTTCGCACAGATCAGCGCCGGCGGCGGCTTTGCCGTCCAGTACCAGCGCGGCATTCCCGCGCCATCCCGTCGCGACTACGCCGAGGCGCTGGTCGCCGCGCTGCGAGAATCGTGCCGCACGTTCGACCTGCCGCCGCCGCGACTCGTCATCGAGCCCGGACGGTCGCTGGTCGCCCGCGCCGGCGTCGCGCTCTACAGCGTCGGCGGGCGAAAGGAGATCGCCGGCGTGCGCACCTACGTCCTCGTCGACGGCGGCATGGCGGACAACATCCGTCCTGCTCTCTACGGCGCCGCTTACGAGGCGCTCCTGGCGAGCCGCGCCGACGACGAAGAGCCGCTCGAGCGCGTGACCATCGCCGGCAAATACTGCGAGTCCGGCGACGTGCTCGTCCGCGACATCGAGCTGCCGAAGCTGCGCCCCGACGACCTCCTGGCAATTCCCGTCGCCGGCGCCTACTGCTTGCCGCTGGCCAGCAACTACAACGCCTCACTGCGACCGACCGTCGTCTTCGTTAAGGACGGAAGCGCCCGGCTGGTGCGCCGTCGCGAGAGCTACGACGACCTGCTGCGCTGCGAGTGCGGCGATGGGGCGGCGGACTAGCGCCATGTGGAACATCATCGGGCAGGAGCGGGCAAGGGCGTCGCTGAGCCGCGCGCTGGCGGAAGGGCGCGCTTCCCACGCCTATCTCTTCGCCGGCCCACCGCAGGTCGGCAAGGCGACGGCAGCGCTGGAGTTCGCGCAGGCGCTCAACTGCCACGGCGAAGACCCGCCCTGTCACCGCTGCCGCCAGTGCCACCTGATCGAGGAAGGCAGGCATCCCGACGTCGAAGTCATCGGCATCGGCGGGCTCTGCGAGGAGGCGGGCCCGGACCACAAGGACCACGCCGCCGACGGCTCCAAGGAGATACGCATCTGCCAGATACGGCGGCTGAAGCGGATCGCCAGCCGGGCACCGTTCGAAGGGCGATTTCGCGTCGCCATAATCGACCCCGCAGACGCCCTGAACGCGGAATCGTCGAACGCGCTGCTAAAGACGCTGGAGGAGCCGGTGGCCTCGCTCGTGCTCATTCTGGTGACGAGCCGTGAGGAAGCGCTTCTGCCGACCGTCCGCTCTCGCTGCCGCTTGGTGCCGTTCAGCACGATGTCCGTGGCCGCGGTGGCAACGGCGCTTCAGGAGACCTGGGAGGTGCCGGCCGACGACGCGGCGCTGCTTGCCCGGCTGAGCGGCGGGCGGCTTGGTTGGGCGGTAACGGCGTGGGAGGACGAGACGGTGCTGCCGGCCCGCGAGTCGATCCTGGAGGACGTCTACCGCCTGAGCGCCGCCGGCCGCGACGAGCGCTTCGCCTGGGCGGCGGAAATGTCGAGGCGCTTCTACCGCGACCGCACCAACGTCTTCGCCGTGCTGGAGCTGTGGCGCGAATGGTGGCGCGACGTGCTTCTGACGGCGTCAGGCCAGGCGGAGATCGTCACCAACGCCGGTCTTCTGGACAGAGCGGCCCTAATGGCCGGAAAATATAGGATAGGAGACATTGTGTCGTTTCTGCGGGCGCTGGGCCGGACAGCGGAGTACCTGGCCGACAACGTGAACCCGCAACTGGCGCTGGAGGTGCTAATGCTCCAGATGCCGGCGCCAAGAAAGGAGAGACAGCTCGCCGGGCCCGCCTGAGACGGACCGGAGAGCTTACAGATATGACCGAAGAACCAGCGACACCGCGTCGCATCGCGGGGGTCCGTTTCGACGGCGCGGGGAGGGTGTTCTACTTCGACGCCAAGAACATCGATCTGAAGACAGGCCAGCAGGTCGTCGTTCAGACGACGCACGGCTCGTCCCTGGGGCGGGTGGTCATTGCGCCGGAGCAGGTGGTCGCCGAAGAGATCCATGAGCGGCTCGACCCCGTCCTTCGCGTGGCCAACGACGAAGACATAGCGACAGCGGAGTCGCTCAGGGGCGCTGTCCACGAGGACCTGACGACCGCCCGAAAGAAGGTGGAAGAGCACGGCCTGGACATGCGCCTGGTCGGCGGCGACTCCAACCTGGAGGGCTCGCGGCTCACACTTTATTTCACCGCCCAGCAGCGGGTGGACTTCCGCTCCCTGGTGCGAGACCTTTCGTCGGGCCTGCAGAAGCGAGTGCAGCTCCTCCAGGTGGGCGAGCGGGACCGCGCCAAGCTCACCGGCGACATCGGCCAGTGCGGCTACACGCTCTGCTGCCGCTCCTGGCTTGCAGCCTTCCCGTCGATATCGATCCGGATGGCGAAGGAGCAGGATGTGCCGTTGAACCCGTCGAAGATATCCGGCGTCTGCGGCCGCCTCCTCTGCTGCCTGGCTTACGAGCACGAGCAGTACCGTGAGCTGCGCGGCAAGCTGCCCAAGGTGGGGCAAATTCTGTCGACGCCGGCCGGCGAGGCGAAACTCGTGGCCGTGCACGTCCTCAAGCAGACGGTCTCGCTGCGCATGACGGACAGTCTGACCGTTGTCGACATGTCGATGGAAGAGCTGCGCGGCCAGTACGGCACTACGGTGCGACCGGCGGAGCTCGTGAAGGAAGAGCTTCGGGCGGCGGCAGAAGAAGCGCCCCGGCCCCAGCCGACGCAGCAGGCGGCGGGCGGACAGAGCGAAGGTGAGCCGCATCGGCGAAGACGCCGTCGCGGAGGACGCGGCCGGCGGGGCCAGGGCCCGCGAGACGATAATCCGCCGCAACCGTCGTAACCAGAGACCGCAAGGAGGCTGATTTGAAGGAGCTGCAGCAGGTCGACCCGGAGGTCTACGCGCTGATCGAGTCGGAGGCGCGCTACGAGGCCGAGACGCTGCGCCTCATCCCCTCGGAGAACTACGCGTCGGCGGCAGTCATCCAGGCGCTGGGCTCGGTGCTGACGAACAAGTACTCCGAGGGGTACGCGGGCAAGCGCTACTACGAGGGCCAGCGCTACGTCGACGCCATCGAAGAGCTGGCGATCGCGCGGGCGAAGAGCCTCTTCGGCGTCGACCACGCCAACGTCCAGCCCTACTCCGGCTCGCCGGCGAACATGGCCGCCTACTACGCACTTATGGAGCCCGGCGATACGATAATGGGCCTTAGCCTCCCGCACGGCGGTCACCTGACCCACGGCTGGGACGTCAACTTCTCCGCCCGTTTTTACCATTCCGTGCAGTACACCGTTGACAGGGAGACAAACCTGGTCGATTACGACGCCGTGCGCGCCCTGGCGAAGGAGGCGCGGCCGAAGGTCATCGTCTGCGGCGCTACGGCTTACCCGCGACTGTGGGACTTCAAAGCCTTCGCCGAGATCGCGAAAGAGGTGGACGCCTACTTCCTGGCCGACATCGCGCACGTCGCCGGGCTCATCGCCGCCGGCGTCCATCCCGACCCGGCGCCCTACGCCGACGTCATCACCACGACGACGCACAAGACCCTGCGCGGTCCCCGCGGCGCCATGATAATGTGTCGCGAGCAGTTCGCCCAGAGCATCGACCGCGCGGTCTTCCCAGCGCTGCAGGGCGGCCCGCATGACCACACGACCGCCGCCATTGCCGTGGCGCTGAAAGAGGCGTCGACGCCGGAGTTCAAGGCCTACGGCGCGCAGACGGTGCGGAACGCGAAGGCAATGGCCGGCGAGTTGCTGGAGCGCGGCTTCCAGCTCGTCTCCGGCGGCACCGACAACCACCTCGTCCTCATCGACCTGACGAACAAGGGCGTGACCGGCAAGAAGGCGTCGAAGGCGCTGGACCGGGCGGGAATCGTCGTCAACGCCAACACCGTGCCCTTCGACCCGCGCAAGCCGTTCAGCCCCAGCGGTATCCGCATCGGCAGCCCGGCCGTCACCTCGCGCGGCATGAAAGAGCCGGAGATGCGCCGCATTGTCACCTGGATGGACGAAACCGTCGCCAACGTGGACGACGAGCCGGTGCTGGAGCGCATCCGCAACGAAGTCCGCGAGTTCTGCGCCGCCTTCCCGGCGCCGGGCATTCCCATCTCATAGCGCCGGAGTGAGAGGCCACAAAACCCACGTAGGCCGGGCTTTCCAGCCTGGCCGTGTGTTGGCCGCCGAGGCTGGAAACCGGCCTCTCCTGAAGCCAATTTTGTAAAATATCGTTGACTTTTCGCCACCGATCATCTGAGGCCCTTGACATAGTTTCTGCTTATCGGCCACAATATTCAGGTATAAGGCGGGGACCGCGCGTGTCCGCTGCATGGCGGACTAGTTGAGAAGGAGACTCAATATGGAGAGAGTGTGGAAAGGATCCTGGTTGCGGGCGGTAGCCGCTGGAGCGGGACTCGCCCTGGTAATGTTGGCGGTCATGCTGTCGTCGAGAGGTCCGGCGGCGCACGCTCAGACCGCGACGCCGGTGAACACGTCAACACCGACGGCAACGAACACGCCGACGGCCACCCCGGTCTGCGACCTCGGAATCACCAAGGACATCACAGACTCGACCGTGCCGGAGGGTGGCACCGCTGACTACACGATCACGGTGACCAACAACCGCGACAAT
>JBEKXP010000100.1:0-9522 GCA_049511815.1 Dehalococcoidia bacterium | reverse complement strand
CTCGCTGAGAACGAGATCGAGGGCGAGGTGCTGGGCGTCACCTGGGACGGCGCCGGCCTTGGCGACGATGCCACGCTCTGGGGCGGCGAGTTCCTGCTCGGCGACGCGGCCGGCTACCGGCGGGTCGCGACGCTGCGCCCCTTCCGGCTGCCCGGCGGCGAGGCGGCGATCAAGGAGCCGCGTCGGACGGCGCTAGGCCTGCTGCACGAGATGAACGCCGATTTCGATTCGCTGTCGTCGTCGGCGGAGGCGACCTCGCTTTCCGACAGCGAGTTGGCGCTGCTGGCGCAAATGCTGGCGAAGGGCGTCAACTCGCCCGTCACGACGAGCGCTGGTAGACTATTTGATGCGGTAGCCGCATTGCTTGGGCTCCGCTCCGTCTGCTCCTTCGAAGGGCAGGCGGCGATGACGGTGGAGTTCCGGGCGGCGCGCGGCGTCGACGACCGGTACGACTTCGCCCTGCGCGAAGGCGAGCCGCTAGTGCTGGACTGGGAGCCGCTGATGCGCGGCGTAATGCGGGATCGCGACGAAGGCGTCGCGACAGGCGTCATCTGCGCCAGGTTCCACAACACGCTGGCGGAGGCGATAGTCGAAGTGGCGCAGCGCACCGGCGCGACGAGAGTGGCGCTGACCGGCGGCGTCTTTCAGAACCGCTACCTGACGGAACGGGCCTACCGCCATCTGGAGAGCGAAGGCTTCCGGCCGTTCACGCACCAGAGGGTGCCGCCGAACGACGGCGGAATCGCGCTCGGCCAGGTGCTGGTGGCGGCAGCGAGGATGGACAAGGGATGTGCTTAGGAATACCGGGCGAGATCATTTCGATTGACGAGACGTCGGAGCTGCGGACCGCGAAGGTACGCTTCGGCGGCGCAACCCGCGACGCTCACCTCAACCTCGTGCCGGACGCGCAGGTCGGCGACTACGTCATCGTGCACGTCGGCTTCGCGCTCAGCAAGATCGATGCCGAAGAAGCGGGTGAAGTCTTCGAGATGCTGCGAACGCTGGGAGGGCCGTAGTGCGCTACCTCGACGAGTACCGCGACGGCGACGCCTCCCGCAAGCTGCTCGACGCCATCGCCGCCGCCGCGACGCGCCCGTGGACCATCATGGAGGTCTGCGGCAGCCAGACGCACTCGTTCCTAAAGTACGGCATCGACCAGATGCTGCCGCCGGAAATCACGCTCATCCACGGACCGGGGTGTCCGGTCTGCGTCACGCCCGTCGAAATCATCGACCAGGCGATCGCGCTGGCGGAGCGGCCCGAAGTAACCCTCGTCTCGTACGGCGACATGCTGCGCGTGCCGGGCAGCGCGAAGGACCTGCTCAGCGTCAAGGCCGAGGGCGCCGACGTGCGCATGGTCTATTCGTCGCTCGACGCGTTGAAGCTGGCGCGCGAGCATCCGGACCGGAAGGTCGTCTTCTTTGCCATCGGCTTCGAGACGACGGCGCCGGCGAACGCCATGGCGGTCGTTGTGGCCGAGCGCGAAGGCATCGACAACTTCTTTATGTTAACTTCACACGTTCTGGTGCCGCCGGCCCTGGAGGCGATAGCGTCGTCGCCGGAGAACCGCGTCCAGGGCTTCCTGGCGCCGGGTCACGTCTGCACCGTCACCGGCTACGTCGATTACGAGCGGCTGGCCGAGAAGTACCAAATGCCCATGGTCGTGTGCGGTTTCGAGCCGCTGGACCTGCTCCAGGCGACATACATGCTCGTCGGCCAGCTCGAAGAGGGCCGCTGCGAGGTCGAGAACCAGTACGCGCGGTCGGTGAAGCGGGAGGGCAACCAGCCGGCGCGGGCTTTGCTGGAGAGCGTCTTCGAGGTCGTCGACCACGGCTGGCGCGGCATCGGCGTCATCCCGGAGAGCGGCCTGCGTCTGAAGGGACGCTATGCCCGCTTCGACGCGACGCGCGCCTTCGCGGAGAGCGTCTGCATCGCCGGCCTGGTGCTGCAGGGCATCAGGAAGCCGGTCGATTGCCCCGCTTTCGGCGCCGCCTGCACGCCGGAGCACTGCCTGGGGGCGCCGATGGTCTCGTCGGAGGGCGCCTGTGCCGCCTACTACCACTACGCGCGTCAGGGGGCGCCCCGGTGACCATCTTCCCGGAATGCCCGCTGCCTCTGGACGAGTATCCGCGCGTCCTTCTGGCGCACGGCGGCGGCGGCCGGCTGACGCAGAACCTCATCGAGCGCGTGCTGCTGCCGTCCTTCGACAACCCGTACCTGGCGCCCCTGCACGACGGCGCGCTGCTCGACATTGGCGGGCAACGGCTGGCGCTTTCGACCGATTCCTACGTGGTGCAGCCGCTCTTCTTCCCGGGCGGTGACATCGGCCGGCTAGCGGTCTTCGGGACGGCGAACGACCTGGCGATGTGCGGCGCGCGCCCCCTCTTCCTCAGTTGCGGTCTCATCATCGAAGAGGGCTTCGCGATGGCGGACCTCTGGCGTGTCGTCGTTTCGTTGAAGGAGGCGGCGAACGAGGCGGGCGTGCAGATCGTCACCGGCGACAGCAAGGTTGTCGAGCGCGGCAAGGGCGACGGCGTCTTCATCAACACGGCCGGAATCGGCGTCGTGCTTGCCGGGCTTGATGTGGGGCCGCAGCGGGTCCGGCCGGGCGACGAGATTGTCCTTAGCGGCTCGCTTGGGCGGCACGGTATCGCTATAATGGCTCTACGCGAAGGGCTGGACCTCGACGTCGCTATCGAGAGCGATTCGGCGCCTCTGTTCCCGATGGTCGAGGCGCTGGCGGCGGAAGGGATCGACATCCATATGCTGCGCGACCCGACGCGAGGAGGAGTATCGTCGGCGTTGAACGAGATCGCGAAGAAGAGCGGCACCGGCATTGTCATCGAGGAGAAGCGCATCGCCGTTGGACCCGGAGTGCAGGGTGTATGCGAGATCCTCGGGCTCGACCCGCTGTACGTGGCAAATGAGGGCAACTTCCTTGCCTTCGTGGCGGCCGACGAGGGCGAGCGGGCAGTCCAAGTGCTGAGGCGGCAGCCTTGCGGCAGGGAGGCGGCGGTCATCGGGCGAGCGGTAGCTGAACATGGCGGAACGGTCGTCATGAGAACGCAGATCGGCGGCGAACGCATCGTCGACGTAATGAGCGGCGAGCAGCTACCGAGAATATGTTAGGAGGAGGATGACGTGTCGCGAGAAGATTGGCGCAAATGGCTCCCTTACGCACCTGTGGCGGCGGTCGTCTTCGTTATCTTAGTCGCTTTGGCGCTGGACCTGGCGCTGGGCGGTCCCAGCAACCCCACGCCGCAGAATCAGGCGCAGCCGCCGGAGGTGGTCCGCTCCACTGTTGAAGCCGCGCCCGTTTCGCCTACACCATGGGCGCCGGCGGCGACGGATACGCCGACTCCCGGCCCGACCGCCATACCCGGCGCTGTGGCGCAGCTACGCGACCAGACCCGAGTCTCCGACCTGTACAAGATCGCGGTCGCGCTGGAGCAGTACAAGAGCGATAAGGGCGAATACCCGAGCACCGGCGACAACGTTCAGTCGGGGTGCAGCTACCCGGACCTTGATGCGCTCTGCAAGATGAAGGACTACCTTGACCCGATACCGAGCGATCCGGCCGGAGATTCCATACTCAACGGCTACTGGTACGTGTCGGACGGCAAGACGTTCACGCTGATTGCGGGCGTGGACTCAGCGGCGGACGCCACGCCGGCTAAATGCGAGCAACGCTTCTACGACCACACGAGCAAGACCAACCTGTACTGTCTGACCAGCGTTAGCTGAGCAACCGACGAGTCACAGCGACAGGATGTGCACGCTGGCGACGGCATTCTCGCCGCGCATCATGCCGCCACTGTTCTCCGCCAGCGCCACTTTCGCTCCCGCTACCTGGCGTTCGCCGGCCTCGCCGCGCAACTGAAGGAACGCCTCATAGATCTGCGCTGCGCCGGTCGCGCCTATTGGGTGGCCCTTTGAGATGAGGCCGCCGCTGGTGTTCACCGGCAACTTTCCCCCTAGAGACGTGTAACCGCTGTCGACGAGGCGCCCGCCTTCGCCGGGCGGGCAAAAGCCCATCTCTTCGCAGAGGATAAGCTCGGCGGAAGCCGTCGCGTCGTGCACTTCGGCGACGTCGACGTCCTCGGGCGCCAGCGAGGCCATCGCATAAGCGGCAGCGGCGGCGCGTTCGCCGAGGCCCGGCTGATCGGGAGAATGGTCCTCACCAGCAGTCAGCACGCTGGCGCGCACCCAGACCGGCTTCGTCGTGAGCTGTCGTGCCTTCTCCTCCGAGCAGAGGACCAGCGCGGCGGCGCCATCGCCGATAGGTGAGCACATGAGCCGCGTGAGAGGCTCGGTAATCGGCGGCGAGGCCAGCACCTCTTCGAGCGTGTAGCGCTCCCGGTACTGGGCATGGGGGTTGAGGCTGCCGTTGAAGTGGTTCTTGACGGCCACGCGCGCGAACTGCTCCTTCGTGGTGCCGTAGCGACGCATGTGGTCGCGGGCAAGGGCCGCGTACAGGTCCATGAACAGGCTTCGCGCGGAGCCGGCGCTAACTATGCCCTCCCGCGCCTGGTCGGCCTGGGCCTCGGCGACCATCTGCTCCGTCAGCTCAACGTCGATAGCAGAGCCGATGGCGTCGAAGGAGCGCTGTTTGTCGGCGTGGTAAAGCTTCTCGACGCCAAGGGCGAGCGCTATGTCGTACAGGCCGGAGGCGACGTACAGCCAGGCGAGGTGGAAGGCGGTCGATGAGCTGGCGCAGGCGTTCTCGGCGTTGAGCATCGGTATGCCGCCGATTCCCATGTCGCGCAGCACGACCTCTGCCCGCACCATCTCCTGGCCGGTGATAAGCCCGGCGGCGGCGTTTCCAACGACGGCGACCTGGAGGGAGGACTTAGCCGTCCCTGCCGTCGCAAGCGCCTCTTCGACGGCCTCTCTCGCCAGGTCCTTCAGCCCCCGCTCGAGGAACTTGCCAAAACGGGTCATCCCCGCTCCTACGACTGCGACTTTTCTCATGGCGCCCCGCCCTTTCGGCTTCTGCAGGATAAGCGTTCGCTAACTGCAAGATATGATCGAAAGGCGTTGACTTCAAGGGTGTCGCTGTCAGCCAGTGTTAATACGGATTCTCCAGTTTCGCAGGCGGATATTGAGCGGATATTGCGCTTTCTATTCATAGTAATGTAGTCTTGCCGCATGTCAAAAAGAGTGCTGGGGCTGCCGAACGGCAGAAGTGGCGTGGCCTGGCGTTTCCCGCGACGGGACAGCGCTGAAGTGCTGAAGGGCGAGGTGCATTGCCACGATGCGCTGCAGGTCGTGCTCGTCACGGCCGGAACCTGCGTCTACGAGGTCGGCGGTGAGAGGTTCAATCTCCAGGCGCGCAGCCTTCTCTGGCTCCCGCCGGAGCTGGAACACGTTATCATGGAATATACGCCGGATTTCTCAATGTGGCTGATCGGTGTCTCGTCCCAGGTGCTCGAGCAGATGAAGTCGCGAATCCCCATCGTTGCCGGAAAGGGCCCTGCCTTAGGCATGACGCGCGTCCTCCCCGCCAAATGCGCCCGGACGCTAAACAACATCGCCCAGGAGCTGTCCACCGGCTTCCAGCCGATTGATTGCTATGAGTACGGCATAGCCTGGTGGCTGGCGTCGGCCTGGAGCGCCTTCGCCTACGGCGACTCTCGGGACGCGAAGCCGCTTCACCCCGGAGTGTCGCGCGCCATATCGTTCCTGCTCCACGATCCCTCGCGCGACGTGACGGCGCTGGCGAGGAAGGCGGGCATCAGCCCCAGTCAGTTGAGCCGTCGGTTCAAACGCCAGGTTGGGATGAGCATCAGCGATTTCCGCAA
Organism: Dehalococcoidia bacterium; assembly: GCA_049511815.1. Lineage (GTDB taxonomy): Bacteria > Chloroflexota > Dehalococcoidia > DSTF01 > JALHUB01 > JALHUB01. The sequence continues at coordinate 3,721 of JBEKXP010000100.1, read as the reverse complement.
CCATGTTCGCCTGGAGACGTTCCTGCGAATTCGGCCGCGACACAAGCAGAAGGGGCTGATCGGGATCGCCAAAGAAGCGGGCTTCGGGAGCTATGCGCAGTTCAATCGCGCATTTCGTCGCGAGCTGGGCCTCAGCCCAGAAGAGTACTATCACTCCCCGGGAAAGAGCGCGTCGATTCTCCGGAACCCATCCACGACCCGACGCCAGTCCGTCGAAGAACCCAGCGACTAGCGTCCGGCAATTTTCACCGTCCCAGCGCTCTCCGGCGGCCTGCCTCCTATACCCTCAGCCCGCGCTCCGTTGGCTTGCCCGTCATGCCGGCTCCAGGTGTCGATAATACGCAATCTTCACGTTCGCAGCCGGATATTGAGCGGCTGTTGCGCTTTCTATCACATGCATGTAGTCTTGCCGCATGTCCAGAAGAGTGCTGGCACTCCCGAAGGGCAGAAGCGGCGTGGTCTGGCGTTTTCCTCGACGGGACGGGTTCGAGAGGCTCAGAACACGCACGCACACTCACGACGCCCTTGAGGTCATCCTCGTCGTGACAGGAAGCTGCGTCTTCGAAATCGGCGGCGAGCGGCTGACGCTGCAAGCGCGCAGCCTGCTGTGGGTCCTTCCGGAGTTGGAACACGCCGTGATCGATCACACTTCGAACCTCTCCGTGTGGTATGTCGGAGTATCTCCCCGGACGGTCGAGGAGCTGAAGCCGCGTATTCCTGTCCTCTCTGGGAGCAGTTCGTATCTCGGTCTGACGAAGGTCCTCCCGTCCCGATGCGTCAAGACGCTGAACAACGTGGCGCAAGAGCTGGCGACGGGTTTTCAACCGCTTCAGAGTCAGGCGTATTTGATTGCCTGGTGGCTGACTACCGCCTGGAACGCCTTCGCGCACGGCGACTCGCAGGACGAGGGGGCGCTACACCCCGGCGTGTCGCGCGCTATGTCGCTCCTGCTCACCGACCCCTCCCGCGACCTCACCGCCCTCGCCCTGGCGATACACCTCAGCCCCAGCCAGCTCAGCCGCCTGTTCAAGCGACAGGTTGGGATGAGCATCAGTGGCTTCCGCAACCACGTCCGTCTGGAGCAGTTCCTGCGAATTCGGCCGCGTCACAAGCAGAAGGTGCTGTTCGGGGTCGCCAAAGAAGCGGGCTTCGGGAGCTATGCGCAGTTCAATCGCGTGTTTCGTCGCGAGCTGGGCTGCAGCCCGGAGGAGTACTTTCGCTCCAGGCAAAGCAAACCGCCGATCCCCCGGCAACCGGGCGCGGCCACATCGGCCTGAGCGCCGGCTCGAAGTCTGCACCTCACCCTCCCCTCCCATTTGGCACAAGGAATGCAGCGATTTACAATACTATTGACTGCTACGAGTCGGCAGCCGAAGCACATCCGCGAAGGCAGATCGACCATGTTGGAGAGCGAAGCCCGCGACACCGAGCGAAAGACAGTCGCGATACTGAAGGTGCTCAGCGAATCGAAAGAGCCGCTGGGCTCGATTAGTATCGCCCGTGAGCTGGAGAACCAGGGCATCTATCTGAACGAGCGCACCGTTCGCTATCACCTGCGCATCACCGATGCGCGCGGCTTCACCCAGCCCCTCGGCAGAGACGGCAGGATGCTGACGCACCGGGGTCACGAAGAGCTCTCGAATGCGCTGGCGCCGGAGCAGCTCGGCTTCGTCATTGAACGGATCGCGTCGCTTGCCTTTCAGACGACGCTCGATCCGGACGCCGGCACCGGCGAAGTCGTCATAAATACGTCGCTCTTCCCGAAGGACCGGTTCCGCAAGGCGCTGGCGGCCATGAAGGATGCGTTTGTCGCCGGCGTTTGCGTGAGCGAGCTGGTCGCGGTCGCCGGCGAGGGCGAGAAGCTGGGCGACGTCATTATCCCCGAAGGCAGGATCGGGCTGGCGACGGTCTGCAGCGCCACCATCAACGGCGTCCTGCTCAAGGCCGGCATCCCGATGGACTCCCGTTTCGGCGGTATCCTGGAAGTGCGCGACGGGCAGCCGCGGCGGTTTGTCGCCATAATCCACTATGCCGGCTCCTCGCTGGACCCCTCGCTCGCCTATATCAAGGCGGGCATGACCAGCGTCCGCGAGGCGGCGATTCACGGCAACGGCAAGATCCTTGCCAACTTCCGCGAGATTCCCGGCGCCGCCAAGCCGATGGCCGAAGAGATAATCGAGAAGCTGCGCGGCGTGGGAATCGGCGGCGTGGTTATGACCGGCTATCCCAGCCAGCCTGTTTGCCAGATCCCCGTGGGCTTGAACAAGGTCGGCCTCATCCTCGACGGCGGTCTCAATCCGCTGGCCGCAGCCGAGGAGGCCGGTGTCGCGGCGGAGAACATCGCCAACAGCGGCACGATAGACATCCGGAGCCTGCAGAGCTTCTGGAATATCTGACGCCCTTTTCGCCAATCTCTCTCGGCGTTGCCGCCAGACAGGCCGCGCCATATACTGCTCTCAACCGACGAATAGCGACAGGGAGGACGTACCACCTATGGTGATGGAGAGATTCGACCTGACAGGAAAAGTGGTCGTGATTACCGGCGCCGGTCGCGGGCTGGGCAAGGACATGACGCTGGCCGTGGCGAAAGCAGGCGCCCACATCGTCGCCGCCGCGCGCACCCAGAAATACATCGACGCGATAGCGGAAGACGTCATCGCCATGGGCGGCGGCCGCCGGGCTATCGCCGTCCAGACCGACGTACGCGAGTCGGCGCAGGTGGAACGGCTTGTGGCCAGGACGATGGAGGAGTTCGGCCGGATCGACGTGATCGTGGCGAACGCCGGCATCGGCGAAGGGCGCGGCCTCAACCGGCCACTGTGGGAAGTGACCGACGAGGACTGGCACGACAACATCGACGTCAATCTCTCGAGCACGTTCTACTGTGCCCGCGCCGTCGCCAAGCCGATGATCGACCAGGGCGGAGGCTGCATCATCACCCTCAGCTCCGGCACCGCCTTCCGGGGCGCGCCTCACATCCTCCCGTACGCCGCTGCCAAGGCGGGCGTCATCTCCCTCACGCAGTCGTTCGCAATCATGCTGGCGCGCTATAACATCCGCGTGAACAGCATCATTCCAGGCGAGTTCGCCAAGCGCCCGTCCGCGAACGCGGAGGAAGAGCAGCACTGGATTGACCGCGGCAAGTTCTTCCCGGCGCAGCGCGTCGGCGAGCCCTGGGAGCTGGGGCCGCTCACGGTCTTCCTTGCCTCTGATGCCTCCAGCTACATCACCGGCCAGGGCTTCGCCGTCGAGGGCGGCTTCCTCTCCGGCGGCTACGCCCCGCTATCGTTCGTCCCGGAGGTACCGATCTCTTAGCGAAGCCGGGACGGTCGACCCCTCGTACGTCCCTGCGACCTCATGCCCTGCATATAGGGAACTGCCACTATATAGATCGGCTCAGCGCGTGCCGATACCTTTTTCAGCCTAGCAATATAGCTTCCATACTGCTTTCAGGTCGGAGGTAGGACGCCATGTACAAGAAGATGCTGGTCCCGGTGGACGGTTCCCTTCGTTCGGAAGTCGTAGTACGCCATGCCGCCGAGACCGCGAAGGCGTTTGGCTGCAGCATCAGGCTGCTCACCGTAGTTGATCTCGACAAGCGCAACGGCAAAGTGACCGAGGACGCCTCCGACGAGGCGGCAAGCCTTGCCTGGGTCGAGTCCCAGATCGAGGAAGCTGAGAACCACCTGCGACCGGTGGCGGAGCGCTTCGAGGAGCAAGG
>JBEKXP010000099.1:0-7775 GCA_049511815.1 Dehalococcoidia bacterium | reverse complement strand
GGCCATGGCGCGAACGCGGTTCTTCCACTGGGAGCGCTCGTCCTGGCAGACGACGACTATGCCGGTGGGGACATGAGTTATGCGGACAGCGGTGGCGACCTTCTGGACGTTCTGGCCGCCGTGGCCGCTGCTGTGGAAGATGTCGATGCGAAGGTCGTCTTCGTTGATGGCGACGTCGACCTCTTCAGCTTCCGGCAGGACCGCGACCGTCGCCGTCGAGGTGTGAATTCGACCCTGCGCCTCGGTGAGCGGAACGCGCTGGACGCGGTGGACGCCGCTCTCGTACTTCAGACGCGAGTAGGCGCCCTTGCCTTTGACTTCGAAGACAATCTCCTTCATGCCGCCGATGCCGCTTTCGCTGTGCGACATCACTTCGACCTGCCAGCCGTGCGTCTCGGCGTAGCGCGTGTACATGCGGAAGAGGTCGGCCGCGAAGAGCGCCGCTTCGTCGCCGCCGGCGCCGGCGCGGATCTCGACGATGACGCTCTTCTCGTCGCGCGGGTCGGGCGGAAGGAGGGCGCGGCGAATGTCGAGCTCGAGGGACTGCTTTTGCTCCATCAGGCGATCGAGCTCTTCGCGGGCAAGCGCCTCCATCTCCGGCTCGTGCGCCTCGTCGAGGAGGGCGCGGGCTTCGGCGAGGCCCTGGTCCGTCTCGCGGTAGCGGCGGTAGAGGGAGACGAGCTCCTCCAGCGACGCGCGCTCTTTGGCGAGCGCCTGCAGACGTTCATAGTCGGAGGTAAGCTCAGGGCGCGCCATTTCGGCGCTGAGCTCTTCGTAGCGGTCGACGAGGGATTGCAATCGGTTGAGCATAGTCATCCATTCGCAGAGGACCGAACGCGTCGGGGCTTCCGGACGGCCAACGCCGCCTTCAAGAGCGCGGCTATCTTCTGAGCGGGGACTTCCCGTTGGCTGGCGTCGGCCATGTTGCGCACGACGACGGTGCCGGCCGCAAGCTCCCGCTCCCCAAGGATCAGCACCCACTTGGCGCCCAGGGCGTCTGCCTGGCGCATCTGCGACTTCAGGCTGCGCTCGCCGGTCGCCAGCACGGCCGAGACGCCGTCGCGACGCAGCAGGCTCGCCAGCTTCAACGCCTCGATTCGGGCCGCGGTGCCCTGGTGGGCGACGTAGGCATCGGGCGCGTCCGGCGGCGGAGCGGACGCCTTGCGCTGCTTCATATTCAGGATGATGCGCTCGATGCCGGTGGCGAAGCCCATGGCGGGCGTGGGCGGGCCGCCCAGCTCTTCGATGAGGTCGTCGTAGCGGCCGCCGGCGCCGATCGTGCTCTGAGCGCCGCCGCCGCGTGGCTGGACCTCGAAGACGGTGCGGGTGTAGTAGTCGAGACCGCGCACGAGATGGGGCGTCAGCTTGTACGGGACGGCGAGGGCGTCGAGAAAGCGGCGGACGTCGGCGAAGTGCGCCGCGCAGTCGTCGCAAAGGTAGTCGACGATTGACGGCGCACCGGCGATCACCGGCTGGCAGCTCTCCTGCTTGCAGTCGAGCAGTCGCAGCGGGTTGCGCTCGTAGCGGTCGCGGCAGTCGCGGCAGACGGATGTCAGGTGCGGCTGGTAGTACGCTTTCAGCGCTTCGAGGTAGCGCGGCCGGCAGTTGCGGTCGCCGATGCTGTTCAGCAGGAGGACGAGGTCGCCGAGGCCGAGGTCCGCGTAAAGGCGCCAGAGCAGCTCGATGACCTCGGCGTCGATGGCCGGGTCCGCGTCGCCGATGGCCTCGACGTCGAACTGGGTGTGCTGGCGGCGGCGACCGGCCTGGGGGCGCTCGTAGCGGAAGGCCGGCGACAGGCAGTAGAGGCGGACGGGCTGGGGCAGGTTCTTCATGCCGTGCTGGAGGTAGGCGCGGCAGACGCCGGCGGTCGCCTCCGGCTTGAGGGCGAGACGGTCGCCGCTGCGGTCTTCGAAGACGTACATCTCTTTGCGCACGACGTCGGAGCCCTCGCCGGCGCCGCGTTCGAAGAGGGCGGCCTCCTCGAAGACCGGCGTTTCGATGCGGCCGTAGCCGAAGAGGCGGCACAGGCGCTCCGATGCGTCGATGGCCTTTCGCCAGTAGGGCTGCTCGGGCGGGAGAACGTCGGCGGCGCCGCGTGGTGCGGAGATCAAAGTCTGCTCCTGTCTATTGACGTACTCTGCCAGGGACCCGGCGGGCAAGCCAGACGGCCCGTAGGGATGCCCGCCCTGCGCGGTCTGGCGGGTCGAAGGTTAGGCCAAGCATAGCGAAGGGGCGGCGACGTTGTAAAGGAGGCGCTCGATTAGAAGCGCTTGCGCCGGTATGCTACAGTAGATTGCGGGAGATTCCGATGGTCGCGACAATCGACGAGCTGCTCGAAAAGACACAGTCGTACCTGCCGGGCGACAGGCCGCAGCTCGTGGAAGAGGCGTACCGCTTCGCCGAGGAGTGCCACCGCGGCCAACTGCGAAAGACCGGCGACCCGTACATAACCCACCCGCTCGATACCGCAGCTACCGTCGCTGAGCTGCAGCTCGACGCGTCGGCGGTTGCAGCGGCGCTGATCCACGACGTTCAGGAGGACTGCGGCGTCTCCAATGCGGAGGTGGCGAAGCGCTTCGGGCGCGAGGTCGCCCACCTCGTCGACGGCGCGACGAAGCTGGAGAAGATCGCCTGGAAAGCGCCGGAGGGGCCTGTCGGCGACCGGGCCGCGCAGGCAGAGAACCTTCGCAAGATGTTCCTGGCGATGGCGCGGGACGTGCGCGTCGTCATCATCAAGCTGGCGGACCGGCTGCACAACATGCGAACGCTGTACGCGCTGTCGCCGGAGAAGCAGCGGCTGGTGGCGCAGGAGACGATGGAGATCTATGCGCCGCTGGCCAGCCGGCTCGGCATCTGGCAGATCAGCCGTGAGCTGGAGGACCTTTCGTTTCGCTATCTCGACGAGGAGCGATACCGGCAGATAGCGAACCTGCTGGCGTCGAGCCGGGCGGCGCGCGAGAAGTACATCACTCAAGTCGAAACCATCCTGCGCAAGGAGCTGGACAAGAACGGCATCCACGCCGAGGTGCAGGGTCGCGCCAAGCATTTGTATAGCATCAACCAGAAGATGGCGAAGTACGCGACGCAGGGGAAGACGTTCAACGAGATATACGACCTGCTGGCCCTGCGCGTGCTGGTCGAGACCGAGGCGGACTGCTACCGGACGCTGGGCGTCGTTCATAACCTCTGGCGGCCGATCCCCGGCCAGTTCGACGACTACATCGCCAATCCCAAAGAAGGCGTCTACCGCTCGCTGCACACGACCGTGATGTGCCTCGGCGCGCGGGCGCTGGAGGTGCAAATCCGCACGCATGATATGCATCGACTGGCGGAGTACGGCGTCGCGGCGCACTGGCGGTATAAGGAGGGCGGCAAGCGGGACCATCGCTTCGAGGAGCGCGTGTCGTGGCTGCGGCAACTGCTGGAGTGGCAGCGCGAGATGGCCGCGGCGGACGACTTCGTGGAGCTGGTAAAGACGGACCTCTTCCAGGACCAGGTCTTCGTCTACACGCCGAAGGGCGAGGTGAAAGACCTGCCGGTCCGGTCGACGCCGATCGACTTCGCTTACCGGATCCACACCGACGTCGGGAACCGCTGCATCGGTGCGCGGGCCAACGGGCGGCTCGTCCCGCTCAACTATCAGCTTCAGAACGGCGACATAGTTGAGATCCTCACCAGCAAGGCGCCGCGCGGCCCTTCGCGCGACTGGCTGAACGCGGACCTCGGCTACGCGATGACGAGCCACGCGCGGGAGAAGATCCGCGGCTGGTTCAAGCAGCAGGAACGGGCGGCGAACGTGGAGCGCGGTCGCGACCTGCTGCACAAGGAGCTGCGGCGTCTGGGGCTCAGCCTGGCGGAGACGCAGGAGCTGCTGCTGCGGTCCCTGAAGATCGACGAGATGGACGAGCTGCTGGCGGCGCTGGGCTACGGCGGCATCAGCCTGCAGCAGATAGGTTCCAAGCTGGCGCCGCTGGTGCAGCGAGCGGGAGAAGAAGCGCTTGCGGTCGAGGCGCCGCTGAGGCCCACGCAGACCGCCGCCGTCGAAGTGCTGGGCACCGGCGACCTCCTGACGCAGCTTGCCCGCTGCTGCAACCCGGTCCCGGGCGACCCCATCGTCGGCTACGTGACGCGAAGCCGGGGCGTGACGGTGCACCGAAGCGACTGCGGCAACGTGCTGCGCGAGGACGAAAAGGAGCGCCTGGTCGAGGTGGAGTGGGGGCGCACCGGGCAGCTCTACCCTGTCGCCGTGCGCATCGAGGCGTGGGACCGCGTCGGCCTGCTGCGGGACATTGGCAGCATCGTCGCCGAGGAGAAGGTGAACATGGCGGCGGTGCGCACCCAGGAGCACAACGACCACACCGTCAGCGTCTTCCTCACGCTGCTCACGGCCGGCGTCGACCAGATCACGCGGCTGATGAGCAAGCTGGAGGTGGCGCGCGGCGTCTTTTCCGTCGACCGGCACTTCGAAGGCGGCGAGCCCGGACGGGCAAGCGCGGCGAAGAGCGCCGGCCACGACGGTGCTGCGAAGCCTTAGCTCCTAGCGTCAGGCTCATCACTGCCCCTATCCACTCGCATGCGGTGCGCCGACACTTGAGAAGCTCCCGCGAAGATGGTAGTTTGATGTTATGGACAACAATGCAGCCATCGCCATCGAGGGATTGAGCAAGCACTTCGGCGACGTCGTCGCCCTGGACAACATCGACTTCGAGGTGGCGCGCGGCACCGTGTTCGGGCTACTAGGCCCCAACGGCGCCGGCAAGACAACCGCCGTTCGCATTCTCACGACGATCCTCCGGCCCGACGGCGGCCGGGCGACTGTTCTCGGTCATGACGTCGTGCGCGAGGCGGGGACCGTGCGCTCGCTTATCGGCCTGGCCGGTCAGTACGCCGCGGTGGACGGCAACCTGACGGGTCGGGAGAACCTGCGCCTCATCGGCCGGCTGACGCACATCCCCCGGCAGCAGATAGCGGAGCGCGCGAGCGAGTTGCTGACGGACTTCGGGCTGGCGGACGCCGCGGACCGCCTGGTCCGCACGTATTCCGGCGGCATGCGGCGTCGCCTGGACCTGGCGGCGGCGCTGGTGCACCGGCCACCGGTCGTTTTCCTCGACGAGCCGACGACGGGCCTGGACCCGCAGGGGCGTCTTCAGATGTGGGCCGTCATACGCCAGCTCGTTGCCGACGGGACGACGGTGCTGCTGACGACGCAGTACCTGGAGGAGGCGGACCGGCTGGCAAGCTGTCTGGTCGTTGTGGACCACGGCAAGATTATCGCGGAAGGGACGTCGGAAGAGCTGAAGGCGCGACTGGGCAACACGGTGGTCGAACTGGAGCTCGGCGACGAAGCGGAGGTGATCAGGGCGCAGCAGATGCTGGCGCACGTCAACGCCGAACGAGAGGGCAACTCTGTCCGCTTCAGCACCAGTGACGGCGCCCGCTCGCTGGTCGAGAAGCTCTGTGCGCTCGAGGACGCCGGCCTGAAGCTGGCGAACCTGACCGTGCGCGAGCCCAGTCTGGACGACGCGTTCCTGGCGCTGACCGGCGAGCGCCCCGAGGGGTCGGGCTCGGACGACGGCGGAGAGGAGCGAAGATGACATGAGCGCAAGCGGCCGCGTCGTTTTGAGGCAGGCAGGCGGCATGCAGGGCATCGCAAATGCGCTATCCGACATACAGGCGGTGGCCGGCCGGAACCTGATCACGTATTTTCGGGTGCCGCAGTTGCTCGTCTTCTCCAGCATTCAGCCGGTTATCTTCGTGCTGCTGTTCCGGTATGCGTTCGGCGGCGCCATTCGAGTTCCGAACGGCAACTACGTCGACTTCCTGCTGCCGGGCATCTTCGTCCAGACGACCGTCTTCGGCGCGATAGGCACGGCGGTCGGCCTGGCGACCGACTTGCAGACCGGCCTGCTGGAGCGGTTCCGCTCGCTGCCGATGTCGCGGGCGGCGGTGCTGGCGGGCCGGACGGTTGCCGAGCTGGGGCGAAACGCGCTGGTCGTGGCACTGATGCTGATCGTGGGCTTCGCCGTCGGCTGGCGGCCGCACGCGGACCCGCAGTCGTTCATCCTCGCCATCGCTCTCGTCCTTCTGTTCGGCTACGTGTTCTCGTGGGTGTTCGCCGGTGTTGGGCTGCTGACGCGCGACCCGGAGGCGGCGCAGGCGGCGGCCTTCCCGGTACTGGCGATACTCGTGTTCGCATCGTCGGCCTTCGTGCCGACGTCGACGATGCCGGGCTGGCTACGGCTGTATGCGGAGCGTCAGCCGGTGTCGGTCACGATATCGGCGGTGCGGGCGCTGTTTCTGGGCGGCTCGGCGTCTGCGGACGTAGTGAAGACGGTGGGCTGGATGGCGGGCATACTTGTCGTATTCGCGCCTCTTTCCGTGTGGCGCTACCAGAGAACGACGTAGCGGCACATCGACGTTCAAGCGAAAAAGAGGTCGGAATGAGGAACATCTTCCTGGTTGCGCTTGTCGTGCTGGTGGGGTTGCTTTGGAGCGGGGCGATTCATGCGGAGATGAAGTGGACGGCGACGATGTTCGGGCTGGCGCTGTTTTCGCTAATGGCGAATGAGGGGATTTACGCCCGTCCGCACCGGCGCCGCTAACGCACCACTCCAAAAGCCACCGTTACGTCAGTTATTCGAGGGGCGTGCTCACTCCGCCGCCCTACGGGGCCTTCTCTGGCACCGGTAGCAATAGACTTTTCCGGCGAACCGCTTCTCGTGGTCCAGGCAATAGTCTCGGACTTTCTCCGAAACCGGAGAGCTGCATCCGGCGCAAACCGCTGCTTCGATTTGTCGAGGCGCGGGCTCGGTTTGGCAGGATTCTGACGGCTCAACCTGAGCTTGCGCATTGGTGCGCACCTTCAGGAGCTCAGTGACCAGGCGGTTGCGGTCCCACAGCTCCACCTTGTTGTCCCTCGCCAGCCGAAGGGCGGGCTTGGTAAAGAAGGCGTTCGTGACGATCATCGATCGCTGGCACCCGTAATGGCCGGCGGAGGCCACGACTTCCTGAATGGCCTTGTTGCCAACGTTGCGCTTCGATCTCTTCGCCTGGATAGCGGTCTTCATTCCGCCTCTGCTCACGACGAGATCGGCGCCGTAGTCGCCCTGGTAGGCCGTCCTCTCGACACTGTAGCCCAGTTGCCGGAACAGCCACTCGAGGTACCGCTCGAAATCCAGACCCAACATTTCGTCGATTTCGTTGATGCCGGATCGATGAAGACGCACCTCGCCTCGCACCCACCAAGCGGCACGGACAAGCAGGATTAGGCCTAAGCACGCCCATACGGGCCAACCGACGCGTAGGGCGACAAGTACTGACTTTAGGAAGTTGGATAGGAGTTCCTCAGTGCTCATGGTAGTGTCCCCAGAACTTCATGCGGGGGGAACGCTGGTGCCAGATGCAGAACACCTGGCCGTGAAAGCGATTGGGCCGGGCGAGGCAGTAATCGCGCACTCGGGATGACACAAACGAGCCACATCGCGCGCAACGCCAACGGTCTTGCGGCGGAACCGCGAGGGCGTCGGTGTTCCAACGCGAATGCGTGGATGAGCGAGGCCTAAAGGCCGCGCGTAAGGTCCTCCTGGACAGCCGAATCAGAAGGGCCGCCAGGAAGAGCAAGGCCAGGAAGGCCAAAAGGATGACTAAGAGCGGCAGCACTAGGTCGTGAAAGACGGCCTTCATGATGGCATCGGTCATTTGGCTGGGTGTCATGCCGCCCGAATCCTTCAGGTCGATGCGGGGAGTTGATCGCATTAAACGCTGCGCAGGCGAGT
>JBEKXP010000098.1:0-7817 GCA_049511815.1 Dehalococcoidia bacterium | reverse complement strand
TTCTCGATATGCTCCAGGCGCATTAGCCGGCCGCCGGGCGTCAGCTCGACGGCGATGACGTCGATGCGACGGTCCGGGGCGGCCTGCGGATGCTGCTGGCAGTAGGCTTCGGCGGCGGCGACCAACCGCGCGCACTTGCGCGGGGTCACCGATTCGACGGCGGTTCCCATGGCGTCGCCGCGACGCGTGCGCACTTCGACAAAGACGAGGCAGCCGTCGTTCTGCGCGATTATGTCAATTTCGCCCTCGCGACAGCGGAAGTTGCGGTCGAGGACGGCGTAGCCTTTCGATTCCAGATGAGCGACGGCGAGGCGCTCGCCGAAACGGCCGAGGCGGACGCGCTCATCGCTCACGCCGGCCTCCCGACGAGCCGTTCGCGGACGGGGGCGAAGGAGCGCCGGTGGATGGGACAGGGGCCGTGGCGCACCAGGGCCTCCAGGTGCTCGGCGGTCGAATAGCCCTTGTGATGGCAGAAGCCGTACTCGGGGTAAAGAGCGTCGTAGAGCAGCATGATGCGGTCGCGGTGGACTTTGGCGACGATGGACGCGGCGGCGATGGAGAAGGAGAGGGCGTCGCCGTCGATGATGGCGCTCTGGGGGACGCGGACCTCCGGCAGCATGAAGGCGTCGATCAGGGCGTACTCGGCGGGAGGCGTGAGGCCGCTGAGGGCTTCGGCCATGGCCAGCCGGCTGGCGGGCGCGATACCAAGGGCGTCGATGCGCTCCGGGACGACGGCGCCGATCCCGACGGCGAGGGCTCCGGCGCGGATCTTCTCGGCGAGCTCTTCGCGCCTGGCGGCGGAAAGGAGCTTGCTGTCGCGGACGTCGGCGAGCCAGGGGAAGCGGGCGCCTGGCGGCAAGATGACGGCGGCAGCGACGACGGGACCGGCAAGGGGGCCGCGTCCGACTTCGTCGACGCCGGCGACGAGGCGGAGGCCCTGCTTCCAGAGGGGTCGCTCGTAATCGAAGGTTGGGCGGAGGGCCATCATCGCCTCCGGCGGCTCGATGCATACCATTCCTGCAGACGATGGTAGCACGGGCAATGTCGGGAAGGAAGGGAGGCCTTCCCCGCACGCTGTGCTATCATCACGGCGTCACGGGGAGTCGGGCAGGATGCCCGACCTACGCGATAGGAGGGTTGAATCAAAAGGAGAGGGCAGATGCCGGTGATACGGGTTTCGATGTGGACGGGCCGGACGCACGCGCAGAAACAGGAGCTGGCGCGGTCGATTACGGACGCGGTATGCGCCATCGCGCAGACGACGCCGGAGGCAACGATAATCATCTTCGAGGACGTGGAGCGAAGCAACTGGGCGCAGGCCGGCGCGCTGGCGTCGGAGGAAGGGAAGTAGAGGGTTCGCGCGGATGCCGCCGCCGGAGTGCGAGTCCGATAATCGGTAGTCCCGAGCCTTGCTGCCGCGCGCTTTTCGACGAATCTTGAATCTGCGGTTTCCGACCGGATACGGGGTCTGCTATAATTCTAAGTGGTAGATAGTCATTAGGAGTTGCCATGGGCTCTCGCTGGATGCGCAACACTTTCATATATTTGCTCATCGTCGTCGCCGTAGTGGCGATCGTCTGGTCTTTTCTGGGCAACAAGCCGTCGAACAGCACGTCGGAGGATATTAGCTGGGTCGTCGCCGAGGTCCAGAGCCAGAGCGTCGACAAAATCGACGTGTCGGGCGATAGCCTCACGATTCACCTCAAGAACGATTCGACAGTCTACAAGTCGCGCAAGGAAAGCGGCGTCAGTATCTACGACGTGCTGCACAACGCCGGCGCCAGCAGCGACAACATCCAGGCGACCCAGATAAACGTTACCTCGCCGAGCAAGTGGGGTAGCTGGCTGCCGTTCCTGATCAATTTCCTGCCGTTCATCATCTTCGGCGCCATCCTCATCTTCATGCTGCGTCAGGCGCAGGGCTCGAACTCGCAGGCGATGAGCTTCGGGAAGAGCCGCGCGCGCATGTTCAGCGGCAACAAGCCGTCGGTGACGTTCGCCGATGTGGCGGGCGTCGACGAGGCGAAGGAGGAGTTACAGGAGGTCGTCGAGTTCCTCAAGTATCCGGAGAAGTTCGCGGCGCTCGGGGCGCGTATTCCGCACGGGGTGCTGCTGGTTGGACCGCCGGGCACGGGCAAGACGCTGCTCGGCAAGGCGGTAGCGGGTGAGGCTGGAGTACCGTTCTTCTCGATAAGCGGCTCCGAGTTTGTGGAGATGTTCGTCGGTGTCGGCGCGTCGCGAGTGCGCGACCTGTTCGACCAGGCAAAGCGTAATGCGCCCTGCATCGTCTTCGTCGATGAGATCGACGCGGTGGGCAGGCAGCGCGGCGCCGGCCTCGGCGGTAGCCACGACGAGCGCGAGCAGACGCTGAACCAGATCCTCGTGGAGATGGACGGCTTCGATACGAACACGAATATCATCGTTCTGGCGGCGACGAACCGGCCGGACATCCTGGACCCGGCGCTCCTGCGTCCGGGACGGTTCGACCGGCATATGATACTGGACCGGCCCGACATCAAAGGTCGCAACGCGATCCTGGACGTGCACGTGCGCGGGAAGCCGCTGGACAAGGATGTGCAGCTCAACGACCTGGCGCGGCAGACGTCCGGCTTCTCGGGCGCGGACCTGGCGAACCTGGTGAACGAGGCGGCGCTGCTGTCGGCGCGTCGCAATAAGAAGCGGCTGGGCATGGCGGAGTTCAACGAGGCGGTGGACCGGGTTATCGCCGGGCCGGAGCGGAAGAGCCGCGTCATCAGCCCGAAGGAGAAGGAGATCATCGCTTACCACGAGGCCGGGCACGCGCTGGTGGCGCGGATGCTGCCGAACGCGGACCCCGTGTACAAGGTGACGATCGTCTCGCGCGGGATGGCGGGCGGATTCACGCGCTTCCTGCCGGAAGAGGACCGCCATCTGAAGACGCGGTCGCAGTTCCAGGACACGCTGGCGTCGAGCCTGGGCGGCCACGTCGCGGAGGAGATCGTCCTGGGCGAGATGACGACGGGCCCGCAAAGCGACATCGAGGCGGCGACGAAGATCGCGCGCCAGATGGTGATGCAGTGGGGCATGAGTGAACGGCTGGGGCCGCGGACGTTCGGTCGCAAGGAGGAGCTTGTCTTCCTGGGTCGCGAGATCGCGGAACAGCGGAATTACAGCGAGAAGGTGGCCGAGGAGATCGACGAGGAAGTGCGCCGGATCATCGACCACGCCTATCAGGTCGCGAAGAAGATTCTAGTGGAGAACCGCGGCAAGCTGAACCAGATCGCTCACCGTCTAATTGAAGTGGAGACTCTGGAGGGCGACGAGCTGCAGCGGGTGTTCAACGCGCCGCTGGATGAGCAGTTCCCGCCGGCGATGGAGGCCGGCGCCGAAGCGCCAAAGGGCGAGAAGCCGAAGGACGAGCCGCAGCCGGAGGGCCAGGAGGGCCAGGGAAAGCCGGTGTCGAAGCCGGGGCTGGCCTGGGGCGAGCACGGCGGGCAGGCGTAGAGCCAGCACCGGGCTGCCGGCATAATTTCCGCTACACTCAGGCCGATGCGGCCAGCACGAGCGCTTTTTGCGGGCAGGTGTCCTCGCAGACGCCGCAGGCCGTACACAGGCTGAGGAACAGCGTTCCAATCTCCCACGTCTTCGTCGGTTTGCCGGGTTTTCGCGCTTCTTTCGGCATGATTCGGAAGACGCCCTGCGGACAGGTGTCGAGGCAGATCCGGCAGTCCTGCGGGCTCCGGCATTTCTTCGAGTCCCAGCTTATCTCTGTCATCGCGTCACCACTCGCTTACGAGCGCGGGAACGGCGGTTCTTTCGACGAGCGTGATCGCATCGCGATGGCAAAGGGCGCGGCAGACGCCGCAGCCGTAGCACTGGAGCTGGTTGACTGAGCACTTGCGCGAGTAGGCGGAGTAGCTGATGGCGCCGAAGTTGCAGACCTTCATGCAGTTCCGGCAGCCGTTGCAGTTCTCCCAGTCGACGCGGGCGACGTACTCTGCTTTGAAGACCGTCTGAAGGCCGAGGCGGGTGCGCGTCTTTAGCGCCATGCACTCGTTGACGGAGCAGTTGCAGATGCCGCCGATGTACGGGCTGATGAACGTCCAGACGGAGTGCACGAGGCCTTCGCGGTCGAGTTTGCGAATGGCCTTCTTCGCCTCATCGGTGTCGAGCACTTCGAGGTCCTGGTAGTCCGGGTATTCGGATAGGGACAATGTTTTCGCCGCGTCGCCGGCGCCGGTTATCCCGAAGCAGTAGCGGGCCTCGCGGAAGCCGCGCAACATGCTCCGACAGACGCACGGCACCCTCACCACCGACAGGCTCATATCGAGGATCTGCTCGATCTCTTCGACCGGCACGACCTGCCCCCAATGCTCCTTCTTCTGCTCCTCGACGATTGTCGGGAAGACTCTTCGCGCGGCTTCAGGATTGGCGGCGACAAGCCGGTCGAGCGCGGCGGCCCTGTCACCGAATGCGTGCTCGAAATTGCCAAAGAACTCCTCCATGAACTGCTTTCGCTGTTCGTTCAGCAGCTCTTCGCTGTAGTTCTTTGCCTGCAGGTACCATTTCTTGCCTTCGCCGTGCTGGGTGCAGAACTCGCACATAAGGCTCTCCCTCGTCTATCGGAGTAAAGACTCCGGGGCCGTCATGGCGGCAGGATACTCCTGCGCTCTCGGCGCGTCAACATGGGAGCGTTGCCTTGGACCCGCGGGCGATGGAGGGGCGCGTCGTTGATGACACGCGCAGTCAGTTGCGCCAGCGGACGTGCTGGCGAGGCGCCCTCTCTCTTTCGTCGCGCCTTCCGCCGAGGGAGAGGACGTCGCGGAGGTCCAGCTTCAGGAACCACATGGCCACAAGGCCGGTGAGGGTGATCCAGACGATCGCGAAGACGTGGGTGCCTATGGCGTAGCCGGCGGCGACGAAGCCGTTGACGCCCAGGGCGATCATGATGCTCTGCAGGGCGACTTCGTAGGTGCCCAGGTTCCAGGGCGTTATCGGCAGGGCGACGACGATGTTCGCCGTTATCATGATGACGACGTACCTGTCGAAGCCGATGTGGAGGCCAAAGGCAAGGCCGAAGAAGAAGTACATGACGCTCTCAGTAAGCCAGGCGGGGAAGGAGACGGCA
Organism: Dehalococcoidia bacterium; assembly: GCA_049511815.1. Lineage (GTDB taxonomy): Bacteria > Chloroflexota > Dehalococcoidia > DSTF01 > JALHUB01 > JALHUB01. The sequence continues at coordinate 2,710 of JBEKXP010000098.1, read as the reverse complement.
ATGACCCGCAAGGTGCGCCGGGGCTCGCGCATGGCGGCCAGGCCTTCGAAGAACTCCGGCACGGCGCGCCCAATGGTCTGACGCGTGCCCTCGGTGAACATGCCAAGCCAGGGTTTTTCGGCCAGATTCCTGGGGGGTGGGATGCGCGAGGCGATGAGCGTGGCCACGAAGCCAAGGGTCGTCAGGACGGCGAGGGCGATTGCGAGGCCGGTCGGAAGGATGGGCACGCGCAGGAAGGCCAGGACGACGAGGGTCAGAATGAGGAAGGTGAAGCCGTCCAGGATGGTCTCGGCGACGATCACGGCGCCGGCGAGCTCGGCGCGGGAGATGCCATAGCGCTGCGCGGGCACCTGGATGCGGAGAACGTCGCCGATGCGGAAGGGGACGGCGTTGTTCGCCATGTTGGAGACGAGGTAGATGCCGAACAAGCCGTCGAGGGGCGCCGCTTCAGTCTCCGAGAGGAGGAGCTGCCAGCGATAGGCGTGGATGAGCTTGGAGAGGGTGAAGCAGGCCAGCGCCGGCAGGACCCAGATGTAGTTGACGTGCTCGAAGGTGTGGAAGACTCTGACGAGGTTCACCCGCCAGATCAGGATCCCCACAAATACGGCGGTGAGGACTATTTGGAACAGGAAGCGACGGCCGCGTAGACGGCGGAACAAGCCTCTTGCTTTCCTCTCGTCAGAGCGCGCGACAAGCGGGAGGAGAGCCGTCTCAAGGCCCGCTGTCGAGAATCGTGGTCACGTTCATAGTAGCACAGGGCCGATTTGGGCGGACAGCGGGCGCTGGTCTTGGGAGTCGGTCGGGATGCAGGCGACTATGGATTGACGCCGGCTTCGCGGCGGATCTCTTTCAGGATGTCGAGGTTCTCTTTATCCGGGCCCAGGTTGCCGAAGCCGGGCACTTCGAGGATGAAGGGCACTTCGGCGAAGGCGGGATGGGCCAGAATGCGCGAGAAGCCGTCGCGGCCGATGTGCCCCTGGCCGATGTTCTCGTGGCGGTCGCGCACGCCGGCCAGCGGCACTTTGGAGTCGTTGGCATGGCAGGCGACAAGCTTGTCGAGGCCGATCTCGCGATCGAACTCGTGGACGGCGGCGTCGAGGCCTATTTCGTCGGTAAGGTCGTAGCCCATGGCGTAGGCGTGCTGGGTGTCGAGGCAGACTTTGACGCGCGGGTCACCGACTTCGCGGATGATGGCGCCGAGCTCGGCGAAGTGGGCGCCGACGCTGCCGCCCATACCGGCGCTGTTCTCAAGGATGAGCCAGGAATCGCCCGGCGTGGCTTCGAGGATGGCGCGAACGGCGGCGACGACACGCGACAGGATGGCTTCGAAGCCGAGGCCTTTGTGGCTGCCGGCGTGGACTATGCTTCCCTTTGCGCCGATGCGCGAGCAGAGCTCTAGGTCGGCGGTGAGGGAGCCGGCACTGCGATCGATGGCAATGGGATCGTCGCTGACGAGGCTGATCAGGTAGCTGGCGTGAAGGAAGACGGGCGCGACGTCGGCGGACCCCGCTTTGTCGCGAAAGGCGGCGGCTTCGTCGTCGCTGATGGCGCGGCGTCGCCAGGTCTGGGGGGCGGAGCCGAAGATCTGGATGGTCTCGGCGCCCATGGCCTGAGCGCGGTCGATTGCGTTGCTGAGGCCGCCCTGGGTAGAGACGTGCGCGCCAAGCCGCATGCCGTGCCTCCGATTCGCCGCATCGGCGCCGTAGTGTAACAATCGCTGCGATTCGCGGCGAAAGGCCTTGACAACGTACGGGTTCGGACTATAATGAAGTTCGCTGGACCCCCTGAGAATGCGTAGCGTAGCAATCTCAGGCGATTAGCCTCAACGGGTTGCTTTGCAACCCGTTGCGCTATTTCCAGCACCCCTTCAAGAACGTCCAAACGGGAAAACAGTTCTGAGGGTTGAAACCCTCAGCTTCAGCAATCAAATGCAAGTTATTGACCGCCCCCGTTCATATGCGAAGCGAATTCGGCGGCTGAACGTTGGCCTATTTCCAACACCCCTTCAAGAACGTCCAAACGGGAAAACAGTTCTGAGGGTTGAAACCCTCAGCTTCAGCAATCAAATGCAGGTTATTGACCGCCCCGTTCATATTCGAAGCGAATTCGGCCGCTGAACGTTGGCCTATTTCCAACACCCCTTCAAGAACGTCTTATCGATTCGAAGCGCTTTGTCGGCAACGTCACGCAGGTGCTGCGACGACCAGGCGTCGCCGAAGAGCGCCACTTCCACGTGCCTGCCGGTGTCCTTCACCGCCTGGAGAGCGTCGGCGAAGTCGTTATCGCCGCTGACGAGGATGGCCACGTCGTAGAGGTTGTGGTAGGCGTGCTGCTGGATGTCGGTGGCGATCTTGACGTCGATGCCCTTCTCGTAGGCGGGCTCAGTCGGCCAGTTGCGATAGACGAGGCGCCCGAGGCGGACCTCCAGGTAGGGGATGCGGCGCATCCGGTTGAAGAACGTCTGCTGGTCCTTGTAGCGCTCGGGTTCCTTCGTGTGGTCGACAGGCGCGTTGTAATAGTAGACGCGGATTAGCTGGCGCTTGCCGGCGAGCTTTTTGGTGAAGGCTTCGAAATCGAGATTTGTGTAACCGTAGATTGACTTGAGGGAGTGGTAGACGTTGCTGCCGTCTATATAGACCATGACCCGATCGGGCATATGTTACCTCTGATGTAAATCTTCTGATGCTATTATATGTTAGTCAAGTTTGAG
>JBEKXP010000097.1:0-7842 GCA_049511815.1 Dehalococcoidia bacterium | reverse complement strand
ATGACCCGCTCACGATGAGGAGGAAGCAATGTCTACAACTTTCGTGAAGTCGCCGTCGCTCATGCTGACGTCGGAATCCGTGACGGAAGGCCACCCCGACAAGCTCTGCGACCAGATATCCGACGCCGTCCTCGACGCCATCCTCGCCCAGGACCCCTATGCCCGCGTTGCCTGCGAGGCGGCGGCAACGACCGGCTTCGTGATCGTCATGGGCGAGATCACGACAGCCTGCTACGTCGATATCCCCTGTATCGTGCGGGAAACCGTCAAGCAGATCGGCTACACGCACGCCAAATACGGCTTCGACTACGAGACCTGCGGCGTCCTGGTGTCGCTTAAAGAGCAGTCGAAGGACATAGCCTGCGGCGTCGACCGGTCGCTCGAGCTGCGCGAAGGGCTGAGCAGCGACGCAGAGTTGGAGCGCGGCGCCGGCGACCAGGGGATGATGGTCGGATTCGCCTGCGTCGAGACGCCGGAGCTCATGCCGCTGCCGATATCGTTCGCGCACCGCCTCTGCAAACGCCTGGCGGAAGTGCGGAAGGACGGCACACTGCACTACCTGCGACCGGACGGGAAGTCGCAGGTGACGGTTGAATACGCATACGGCATCCCGAAACGCATCGAAGCGGTCGTCATCGCGGCCCAGCACGACGCGGTGGTGAAGCAGGACCGGCTACACCGGGAAATCATGGAGCAAGTCGTCCGCCACGTCCTTCCGGCCGAACTCCTCGATGCGAACACCAAGTACTTCATCAACGCCACGGGCCGTTTCGAAATCGGCGGACCGATGGGCGATGCGGGCCTGACCGGGCGCAAGATCATCGTTGATACGTACGGCGGCATCGCCCGACACGGCGGCGGCTGCTTCTCGGGCAAGGACCCAACGAAGGTAGACCGCTCCGGCGCTTACGCCGCACGCTACGTTGCTAAGAACTTGGTCGCGGCCGGCCTGGCGGACCGGCTGGAGCTCCACGTTTCCTACGCCATAGGCGTCTCGCACCCGACCTCGCTATCGGTAGAGACCTTCGGCACTAGCCGCATCTCCGACGAACAGATCCTGGAGCTGGTGCGCAAACATTTCGACCTCCGGCCGGAAGGCATCATTCGCGGCCTGAAGTTGCGCCGCCCGATCTACTTGCCGACCGCCTGCTACGGCCACTTCGGTCGCGAGGACATGGACGCGCCATGGGAGAAGACGGACCGGGCAGACGAGCTGCGTCGGGAAGCCGGCCTCACGGCTACAGAGGTGGAGGCGGAGCGCGCGGCCCAGCGCGTCGATGCGCGCCCGTCGTCTTGAGCCATTCTTCCCGCACACAGATGCAATTTCGGGCCGAAATCGGCAAGTCTAGCGTTTTTCCGCGAATACCGGTTACATTCATAGGGTACTAGCGGAAGGACCGAAATGATGACTGACAGGCCGAAGACCCTCGGCGAGCTGCGCGCCTCGGGCTACCGCGCGAAGCCCGTCCGCGAAGAGATGCGCGACAACCTCATCCGCAAGATACGTGGCGGGCAGACGTTGTTTCCCGGCCTGATCGGCTTCGACGACAGCGTCTTGCCGCACCTGGAGAACGCCATTCTCGCCGGGCAGGACGTCATTCTCCTCGGCGAGCGGGGCCAGGCGAAGTCCCGCCTCATCCGTCAGTTAGTCGAGCTGCTTGACGAGGCCGTCCCCGCCGTCGCCGGCTGCGAAATCAACGATGATCCCTTCGCTCCCATCTGTCGCGCCTGCCGCGACCGGGCAGTGGCGGAAGGCGACGATGTACCCATCGTGTGGCTCACGCCCGACGAACGCTACGGCGAGAAGTTGGCAACGCCGGACATAACCATCGCCGACCTCATCGGCGAGATCGATCCCATCAAGGTCGCTGAGGGTCGCTACCTCTCCGACGAGTTGACGATTCATTACGGCCTCGTGCCGCGCAGCAACCGCGGCATCTTCTCGATAAACGAGCTGCCGGACCTCGCCGAGCGCATCCAGGTCGGCCTGCTCAACATCATGGAGGAGCGCGACGTTCAGATCCGCGGCTACCGCGTCCGTCTGCCGCTCGACGTATTCATCGTCGCCAGCGCCAACCCGGAAGACTACACAAACCGCGGGCGCATCATCACGCCTCTCAAGGACCGCTTCGGCGCCCAGATCCGCACTCACTATCCTCGCACCGTCGATGACGAGATCGGCATAATGGAGCAGGAGGCGCGCCCGCTTCCCAAGGAAGCGAAGGACGTCTTCGTACCGCAATACATGAAAGAGATCGTGGCCGAGATCACGCGTCTGGCGCGTCGCAGCCCCGACGTCAACCAGCGCTCCGGCGTGTCGGTGCGCGCGTCCATCACGGATTATGAGACTCTCCTCTCCAACGCCCTGCGGCGGGCAATTCGCCTGGACGAGAAAGAGGTCGTGCCGCGCATAAGCGATCTCTACTTCCTTATGCCGGCCCTCAGCGGCAAAATCGAGTTCGAGACGCTGGACGAGGGCCGGGAGGAGCAGATCCTCGAAAAGCTAATCGCCGCCGGCGTGCTCGCCGTCTTCAACCGCTCCTTCAACCTGGACGATCTCGACGAGACAGTGGCGGGCTTCAAAGGCGGCCTCGTCGTCGAAACGTCAGACCTGTCGCCGGCTGGGAGCTACGTCGCGCTTCTGCAGAAGGTGCCGGGCCTGGAGCGCAGCGTGGCGCACCTGAAGGTCGGCGAAAGGCCCGCGGCCGTCGCCTCCGCTGTCGAATTCGTGCTCGAAGGGCTTCACCTCAACAAGCGCCTCAACAAAGACAGAGTGTCCCGCCGCGCGCACTACCGAGGCTAAGCCATGCAGCGATACCGCTACTCCAAATGGAGCGGAAGCCAAGACTCTCCGTCCCTCGACGCCGATGACCTGCTCCGCGGCCTGACCGACGATCTACTCAGCTTCGGCGATCTCGAGCATGCCCTCCGCGGGCTGCTCCAGCGCGGCCTCCAGAACCAGCAGGGGCAGCGCATCACGGGCCTCCGCGACTTGCTGAGGCGACTCCGACAGCACCGCCGGCAGCTTCTCGAACGCTACGACTTGACGTCGGTGATCGAGGACATTCGCCAGCGGGTAGACGAAGTCCTGCGGATGGAGAAGGACACGCTGCGACGCCGCCTGAACGAGGCGCGGAGCCGCTTCGAGCCGGAGGCCACGCCCGACGAGGCCGCCGGCGAAGGGTCGGGAGACGCGGTCGAAGAGGAACAGGAGCGGCAGTTCGCTGAGATGCTCAAGAGCATCATCGAACGCAAGCAAGACTACCTGAAGCGCCTGCCTACCGACGTCGGCGGCCAGCTGAAGGGACTTCAGGACTACGAGTTCATCGATCCGGAGGCGCAGCACAAGTTCCAGGAGCTCTTGGAGATGCTCCGGAAGGCGATGCTCGACTCCTTCTTCAAGGAGCTGCACCGTCGCATCTCCGACCTGTCGCCGGAGCAGATGGCTCGTCTGAAGGAGATGGTCAAAGACCTGAACCAGATGCTCTCCGAAAAGATGGCAGGCGAAGAGCCCAACTTCGACGAGTTCATGAGGAAGCACGGCGATCTCTTCGGCCCGGAGCCGCCGCAGAACCTGGAAGAGCTCATCGCGCAGATGCAGCAGCAGATAAGCCAGATGACGGCCGTGCTGGACAGCCTGCCGCCGGACCTGCGCTCGCAGCTTCACGATCTGCTGAGCGAGAAGATCGCCGACCCGGAGCTGACCGACGAGCTGAACGAGCTCGCCGCCGGCCTGGAGCTCCTCTACCCGATGAACCTCCTGCGCAGCCGCTACTCGTTCCGCGGCGAGGAAGGGCTGGATATTACCGAAGCAATGCGCCTCATGGACCACATGCAGGACCTCGATGGGCTGGAGAACCAGTTGGAGCGCGTGGAACAGGGAGCCGACATCGACGACATAGACCCAGAGCGAATCGAACGCCTCCTCGGGGCGGAGGCGAAGGAATCGTTCGAGCAGCTACGGCGCTTTCTGGAGGTGCTCGAGCGCGAAGGCTACATCCGTCGCAAGGGACGTGGCTGGGAACTGACGCCACGCGCGATCCGCAAGATCGGCGAGAAGGCGCTTGAGGAGGTCTACGCGCGCATCCGGGCGGGACGCGCCGGCGGCCACCTGACGCGCGACGCCGGCCTTGTCGGCGACCGCGCCGACGAGACGAAGCGCTATGAGTTCGGCGACCCGATGCACTTCCATCTCCAGCAGACAATCATGAACTCGCTGCAAAGGGAACCGTCGGAGGGACCGCCTGTCCGGTTGGAAGAAGGCGACTTCGAAGTCTACCGCAGCGAGCTACTTTCGCAGACGGCGACGGTCGTCCTGGTCGACCTCTCCTGGTCGATGGCTCTGCGCGGGAGCTTCCAGGCCGCGAAGAAAGTAGCGCTGGCGCTGAACAGCCTGATCGCCAGCAAGTTCGCCCGCGATGCGCTTTATATCGTCGGCTTCTCCGCTTACGCCCGTCAGGTCGAGGCGCAGGAGTTGCCGTATCTTAACTGGGACGAATCAGTGTTAGGCACGAACATGCACCATGCGCTCATCATCGCGCAGAGGCTGCTGGCGAAGCACAAGGTGGGCACCCGTCAAATAATCATGATCTCCGACGGCGAGCCGACGGCCCATCTGGAGCACGGCCGCTCCCATTTCGCCTATCCGCCGAGCGCCGCGACCATTCGCGAAACGCTGCGAGAGGTGAAGCGCTGCACGGATGCCGGCATCGTCATAAACGTCTTCATGCTGGATCGCAACTTTCAACTGAACGACTTTGTCGACAAGATGGCGAAGATCAACAAGGGCCGCATCTTCTACACGACGCCCGAGGGCCTGGGCGAATATGTGCTCGTCGATTACGTTTCTCGCAAGCGGAAGCGGGTGCGCTCCTGATGTCCCTTGCGGCCGTCACCGCTCCGATGTCTCGTTCAGCCAGGGGAGCGCCGCTCCGGGTAGCAGACCGAAGCGGGCCCACATCTTCAACGTCTCTCGCAGCTCCTGCAGACGTTCCGGGTCGGCGTCGAGGTCTGCCAGCAGGCACTTCTCGATGTGCGTTTCCATGAGCAGAAGGCCCACCTGGTCGATGCCGGCGCGCACCGCCATTAGCTGCGTCAGCAACTGCTCGCAACCTCGGTCTTCTTCCAGCATGTGCTGGATACCTCTGATCTGCCCTTCCAGGCGTCGCAGCCGCACCAGGGCATCGGCTGGCTGTAGTTTTGTGTTCATATCGTGCCTCGCAGGCTTTATACTGAACTCGTAGGCACTTGCTCTCTTGACATACCCCTGGGGGGTATGCAACAATTATCGCGAAGAGAAGCGGGAATGTCAAGCTGCTTCGGGATCGAGGAGGAAAAAAGATGGCAAGCGTAAGAGACGTTACGGACGCGACGTTCAACAAAGAGGTGCTTGGTTCGACGCTGCCGGTGCTTGTCGACTTCTGGGCGCCGTGGTGCGGCCCCTGTCGAATGGTGTCGCCGCTCGTCGAAGAGCTGGCGGGCGACTTCGCCGGAAAAATGGACTTCGTGAAGCTGAACACCGACGAGAGCCCGGCCACGGCCATGAGCTACGGCATCCGCAGCATCCCGACGCTCATTATCTTCAAGGCCGGTCAGCCGGTCGGCCAGGTGATTGGTTTCCGTCCCAAAGCGGAGCTCAAGAAGCATATCGAGAGCGCGATCACCTGAGGAACTCGATTGCGGCCTACATACCCTCCAAAACGGATGGATTGCGACGTTGTGATAGTCGGCGCCGGGCCGGCGGGTCTAACGGCTGGCTTGTACGCTGCCCGAGCCCGACGCTGCACAGTGCTGCTCGAAAAGGGCGTCGTTGGGGGTCAGATTGCGCTCACGGCGGCGGTCGAAAACTATCCCGGCTTCCCCGACGGCATCAACGGCTATGACCTGTCCCAGGCGATGCTCAAACAAGGTGAGAAGTACGGCCTTCTGGCGACGTATGGGACCGCCCACTCCGTCGAAAAGGCCGAGGACGACCACTTCTTCGTCAAGACGAGCGAGGGCGAGTTCTACACGAAAACCGTGATCGCTGCGGGCGGAGCCGGCTACAGGCGGCTGGGCGTGATTGGAGAGGAACGGCTAATCGGACGCGGCGTCTCGTATTGCGCGACCTGCGATGCGGCGCTGTTTCGCGGACAGGAGGTCGCCGTTGTCGGCGGCGGCGACGCGGCTATGGACGAAGCGGTCTTTCTCAGCCGCTACGCCTCCCGAGTTCACGTGATCCATCGTCGCGATCAGCTTCGGGCGACGCCTGTATTGCAGGAGCGCGCCTTCGCCGAGCCGAAGATCGACTTCACGTGGAACACAGTGGTCACGGAGGTCCAGGGCGATGGTATGGTAAGCGGTGTTCGGTTGCGAAACTCGGTGAATGGCGAGGTGTCGGAGCTGGAGTTGACCGGCCTTTTCGTCTTCATCGGGCAGCAGCCAAACATCGACTACCTGGGCGGTCTGGTGGCGATGGAAGATACCGGCCACGTTATCGTCAACGAGTGGATGGAGACAAGCGTCCCCGGCATATTTGCGGCCGGCGACGTGCGCAGCGGCGCGGCGCGCCAGGTCGTCAGTTCCGCCGGCGACGGTGCTACCGCCGCCATTCGCGCCGACAGGTACATCGGCGAGAAGTTCGGCGCCTGGACGCCGCTTCTCTAACAATCTGCGGGAGTGGATGGGTCCCGGTGGGTCTCGCGGTCTTCAAAATCGTTGCGGGGCGGCCTGCGCCGTCCCGGGTGGGTTCGACTCCCACCCACTCCCGCCAGTCACCCGAACCAGCACGATTTCCGAAACCTCTGCGGCGGAATCGGCTTGGGCGCGTTGGTCCGACTCCGATCAATGATTCGTCTGACGCGCGGCCTGCGCGAGTGCCACGATTAGTCGCCAACTTTTACCGCCTATTGACTCTGGTTAACAACGCGTTTACGACGTGGCGCTAGCATAGGAGGCGACAGCGAAAGATATCGACACTGAAGGAGGAAACCCAGGAGATGCACCATCCACTTGGAGGGACCTCGAAAAAGGCGAGCAAAAAGCTTCCCACCCTTCTGCTAACGGTAGCGGCCGCGGCAACGGCGGCCCTTTTGCTAGCCGCCTGCGGAGGCAGCAGCAACAGCAGTTCGCCGACACCCGCCGCCAGGCAGACGGCCGCGCCGACGCAAGCAACCGGCGCAACCGCAGCCGCCGCGACCAGCCCCTGTCCGCCCAGTGACGCCGCAAAAGGCCTTACCGGCGCCGGCGCCAGCTTCCCCTTCCCGCTCTACTCGAAGTGGGTCGACCAGTTCAACAAGCAGTGCGGCATCCAGATCAACTACCAGTCCGTCGGTTCGGGCGCGGGCATATCGCAGATAACGGCGAAGACCGTCGACTTCGGCGCCTCAGACGGCATCATGACCGATGACCAGGTCGCGGCAGCGGTGGCCGCCGGCGGCCCGATACTGCATATCCCAATGACCAGCGGTGCCGTCGCCATCATCGCCAACCTGCCGAACCTGCAGCAGGGCCAGCTGAAGCTGACGCCAGACGTTCTGGCCGGCATCTACCTGAAGAGCATCACCAAGTGGAACGACCCCGCGATCGTCTCCCTCAACCCCGGCCTCAGCCTGCCAAGCACCGACATCACCGTCATCCACCGCTCCGACGGCTCCGGCACGACGTTCATTTTCACCAACTACCTGAGCAAGGTGAGCTCACAATGGCAAAGCCAGGTGGGCAACGCAACCGCCGTACAGTGGCCCGGCGACGTCGGTGGCGAGAAGAACGACGGCGTGGCCCAGCAGGTGAAGCAGATCCAGGGCGCCATCGGCTACGTGGAGCTCGCCTACGCCATCCAGAACAACCTCAACTGGGCGTCGA
>JBEKXP010000096.1:0-7892 GCA_049511815.1 Dehalococcoidia bacterium | reverse complement strand
GGGTGAATGGTAGCAGACGTTCGATTTGAAGAATAGGGCGCTTGCGACTCCGGTATTGCGCTGCGCGTATCGTCGGCGAGCTAGCGGCGAATTCCAGTCACCAGAGACGACTCTTCGAGAGCCGGACGCTTCGTCGTCAAGCCACATCGCACGGCTGTCGCTGCAGGCGATTCTTGTCGCCAGAGGCGGGGCATTCTATACTCGCGGGCAGAGCATCGAATGGAAAGCAACGTCCTCAAGGTGAAGCGGCTGCGTCCGCAGGCCCGGCTCCCCGAGCGGGCGACGGAAGGCGCCTCCGGCTTCGATCTCTTCGCATGCATCGACGGTGAAAGGCCGCTGGTCATCGGCAGGCAGCCCGTGCGCGTCGGGACCGGCATCGCCATCGAGTTCCCGCGCGGCTTCGACGTGCAGGTGCGGCCGCGCTCCGGTCTGGCGGCCAAGAGCGTCGGCGTGATGCTGGGGACAATCGATAGCGACTACCGCGGCGAGGTGCTGGTGACGATGTACGTCTTCGGTGAACGTGAGTCGTACGAGATCAGGAGCGGCGATCGGATCGCGCAGCTCGTGGTGACGCGCCTCGGTGAGCTGCCGGTGGTCGAGACGCAGGAACTGACCGAGACGGCTCGCGGCACGGGTGGCCACGGGTCGACCGGTCAGTAGGCACTGTCAGAGGCCTCAGAATCGATTTCTACGTGTTGCCCGGCCTAGTCCCGCCACCATGCCCAGGGCGGACAACCCGCGGAGGCGGTCCTCGACGGCCCTTTCGCCAAGAGCGAGGGTTTGACCGCTTGGAGCCCCTCCTGTACTGACCATTTTGCTCCTAGTCGGCGGTGTCCTGAATCGGGAAATCCCTAATGAGGGCGGGAGAAAACCCCTATTTCGGTTGGAGAAGCGGGAGGTCTAAAGACCTCCTCTACATTCGGGTCTCCCGCCGGCCGGCTCTCATTTCCATGCGGGGTCGCTAGAGGCATAAAATGGATGTAGGAATCACGAAGATGATCACACCTGCAAGACGCCCCCTGATGGAAGTCGATTTCGACCGGACACCGTTCACGGTCGCCTGGGAGATCACGCGCGCCTGCGCTTACGCCTGCGTGCATTGTCGAGCCGAGGCGCAGCCGAAGCGCGACCCGCGCGAGCTTACGACGGAGGAAGGCTTTCGCCTCATCGACCAGCTCGTCGAAGTGGGCGGCCCGATTCTCGTCGTAACCGGCGGCGACCCGATGATGCGGCCCGACATGCTCGACCTGGTGGGCTATGCGGCGAAAAGCGGGTTGCGCGTCGCCCTGGCGCCGACAGCGACGAAGCTGGTGACGCGGGCGCGGCTGCAGGAGGCGAAGGAGGCCGGCGTCGCGCGGGTGCAGATCAGCCTCGATGGCTCGCGCGCGGAGGTGCAGGACGCCTTCAGGGGACGGCCTGGCTCGTTCCAGCGGACGCTGGAGATACTGGAAGACATTCGGAGCGTCGGCATCTCGCTCCAGGTCGGCACGACGGTCAGTCGCTACAGTATCGACGATCTGGAGGCGATTGCCGGCGTCGTCGGCGAATACGGCGCGGTCATGTGGAGCCTGTTCTTCCTGGTGCCGACCGGTCGCGGCAGGCGCGAAGACATGGTGTCGTCGGAAGAGCACGAGCGCGTGTTCAACTGGCTGTACGACCTGTCGAAGACGGCGTCATTCGACGTGCGAACGACGGCGGCGCAGCATTACCGTCGAGTTGTTATCCAGCGACGGCGTCAGGAGGCGACGGAGTCGACGGGCGGGCTGCTGGTGACCGGCGCCGGCTACAGCTTCGCCGACGGGCTCGGACAATCGAGCCGCGGCGTCAACGACGGCAACGGCTTTGCCTTCGTCAGCCACCTCGGCGACGTGTGCCCCAGCGGCTTCCTGCCGCTGTCGGGCGGGAATGTGCGCGAGAAGTCGTTCGTCGACATCTACCGCAACTCACCGCTGTTCCGCGATCTGCGCGACTACAGCCGCCTCAAGGGCAAGTGCAGCGTCTGCGACTTCCGCGCCGTCTGCGGCGGCTCGCGGGCGCGGGCCTACGCCGTCACCGGCGACTACCTGGAGTCGGACCCGTACTGCGTCTATCAGCCGCCTTCGATAGGAGCCGCCAATGTCGGTTGAGCTGGACGAGAACGACAAGCGTCTGCTGAACGACCTCCAGGCCGAGCTTCCCCTGAGGTCGCGGCCGTTCCTGGCAGCCGGCGAGGAGCTGGGGCTGAGCGAAGAGGAAGTCCTCCGGCGGCTGCGGCGTCTGCAGGACGAAGGGGCGCTGAGCCGCGTCGGGCCCGTGCTCAACACGCGGGCGCTGGGCGGCGCGCGGACGCTGGCGGCGATGGAGGTGCCGTCGGAGCGTCTGGAGGAGGTGGCGGCGTTCGTCAGCGGCTTCGACGCGGTGTCGCACAACTACGAACGCGAGCACCGCTTCAATCTCTGGTTCGTCGTGTCGTCGGAGGACCCGGCGGAAGTGCGACGGGTGGTAACGGAGATCGCGGTGAAGACAGGCCTGCCGCTGATGGAGCTGCCCGCGCTGGCAGAGTACTTCGTAGGAGTGAGGTTCCATTTTGACGTCTGAACGTCTGACCGACGAGGAGCGACGGCTTCTGGTCGCGGTGCAGAACGGGCTGCCGCTGGTCGAGCAACCGTATGCGGCAGTGGCGGAGTCGCTCGGGCTGACGGAAGAGCGCGTCGTTGCGCTGCTGTCGTCGCTGCTGGGGCGAGGCGTAGTCAGACGGATCGCGGCGGTGCCGAATCACTACGCGCTGGGCATAACGGCGAACGGCATGGCGGTCTGGGACGTGCCGGACGACGAGGTCAACGCCTTCGGCAGGCGACTGGCGGCGGCCGCGGAGGTCACGCACTGCTATCGGAGGGCCAGGCAGCCGGAGTGGCGTTACAACCTCTTCGCCATGGTGCACGGCCGGTCGCGGGAAGAAGTGCTGTCGGCGATTGGTCGAATAGCGTCGGAAGCAGGTCTGACCGGCTACCCGACGGAGGTCCTCTTCAGCCTGCGGCAGTTCCGCAAACGGGGCGCCCGCCTTCGCGAGACGCTTGGCGCGGATACAGAAAAAACCGCCGATTCTCGTTGACAGGCGCACCCGGCCGCAATAGGATCATATCGCAAAGTAATCATTCCGCTGGTCTTTCATGCCACAGGTAAGTCTCCCGGAGAAAGGGAGAGACGTGTACGGCACTTTGGCCCTGACCCCCAAGTCGTTAAAGGACTACGTGCCGGTAGCCGGCAAGGAGAAGATCGACAAGCTTGTCGATCTTGCCGCGCCGCTTCGGGGGCTCCGCGTCCTCAACCTCAGCGTCACGGCCTTCGGCACCGGCCTCGCCGAGCTGCTTCGCTCGTCCGTCCCGCTTTTCTGCGATCTGGGCATCGACTGGCAGTGGCAGGTGGTGCGCGCCGACGAGGAAGCGACGCAGGTCAACAGGGCGATGTACCGGGCGCTGGCCGGCGGGCGGGCCAAGTGGACTCCGGAGATGACGGAGACGTGGCGTCGCTACACCGTGATGAACGCAGAGCTGCTGAACGAAGACTTCGACGTCGTCATCGTGCATGACCCGCAGCCGGCAGGGATTCGGTCTTATGTCAACTCGGGCCGGCGCTGCCGCCGCTGGGTGATGCACTGCCACATCGATCTGTCCGCGGCGCAGCCCGACGTCTGGGAGCTCCTGGAAGGACATCTGCAGGGCTACGATTGCTGGGCCTTCGAGGACGAGCAGTTCGCGGGCAGGGCTCGAACTCCACGGCCGTGCAAGGTGATCGCGCCGGCAATCGACCCGCTGGGCCCGCGCAACATCGAGCTTCCTGCCGACGCTGCCGCCTACATCCTTGGCCACTACGGGATCGACGGAGAACGGCCGCTCGTGGCGCAGGTGGCGCCGATAAATGAGGAGAACGGAACACTCGGCGCGTTGGAGGTATACCGGCTGATGCGACGGGAGGTGCCGGAGCTGCAGCTCGTCCTGCTGGCGCCGTCGCCGCCGGACGAAGCCGCCTATCCCTACTTCGAGCGGGTGAGGGCGCAGGCGGCGGAGCTACCAGACGTGCACATCCTTGCCGACCTTAATGATGTCGGCAACGTGGAGGTCAATGTCGTGCAGAGGGCTTCCTTCGCAGTGATGCAGCGCTCCTTGCAGCGGGGGTTCGGCATCTGGCTGTCGGACGCGTTGTGGAAGGAGACGCCAGTCGTCGGGGCGCGCATGGGCGGCGTTCCGAAGCAGGTCTTGCACGGCCGCACGGGCTATCTGGCCGAAAGCGATGCTGAGTTCGCGGAATGTCTGCTCCGGCTGATGCGGGAGCCGGCGACGGCGCGTGAGCTGGGGGTTGCGGCGAGACGCCATGTTGCCGAGAATTTCCTGGTATGCCGTTTCATTTCGGATTATCTGTCTTTGCTTCGAGAGATTAGTTAGGTAATATTGAATTAGGCGCTTTTGTCGGAGGAGAGGAGGGGCCCCGGTGCGCAACGTTACTAAAGTGATTGAAATGACCCCGAAAGAGCCAATCGGGCAATGCTGAGCTCCATTCCCACAACACCAAGAACCCTGGAGAGTTATCGCTCGCTCATCGGCGACGAGGAGATCGAAGAGATCCGCGAGCTGGCGGAGCCGCTGCGAGGCGCGCGAGTCCTGCACGTCAACTCCACGCCGTTCGGCGGCGGCGTCGCCGAGATACTGAACTCATTCGTGCCGCTGATGGCGGACGTTGGCTTCAGGTCGGACTGGCAGGTCATACGCGCCGGCGACGACTTCTTCCGCGTAACGAAGGCGATGCACAATAGCCTTCAGGGGATGCTCATCGACTGGACGCCGCAGATGTGGGAACTGTGGCTTCAGTACAATCGGGCGAACGCGGAGTTGTTCGACGAGGACTACGACTTCGTCATAATCCACGACCCGCAGCCGGCGCCGCTCCTGTCGTCGCTGACCGAGCTGCACGGCAGGCGGCCGGCGGGCAAGTGGGTCTGGCGCTGCCATATCGACCTGACGGACGCGCAGGTGCAGGTGTGGGACGTGCTGCGTCCGCACGTTGCGCTATACGACGCGGCGGTATTTACGCTGCGCAACTACATCAAAGAGGACCTGCGGGGGCCGATCCCGTTCTTTGTGCCGCCGTCGATTGACCCGTTCAGCGCCAAGAACGCGGACATACCAGCGGACACGGTGGAGGCGATACTGCGCAATCATGAGCTGGACCCGCACAGGCCTATCATCGTGCAGGTGTCGCGGTTTGACCCGTGGAAAGACCCGCTGGGCGTTATCGACGTCTACCGGCTCGTGAAGCGCGAGGTGCCCGAAGTGCAGCTCGTGCTCGTTGCGTCGATGGCGTACGACGACCCGGAGGGCTGGGCCTGGTACGAGCGAACGGTGCGCCGCGCCGGCGAAGACATGGACATCAAAGTCCGGACGAACCTGAACGGCGTCGGCAACGTCGAGGTGAACGCCTTCCAGCGGGCCGCGAACGTCATTATCCAGAAGTCGGTGCGCGAGGGGTTCGGCCTTTCGGTGACGGAGGGGCTCTGGAAGGGGCGGCCGGTGGTCGCGGGCAACGTGGGCGGCATTCCGCTCCAGATCATCGACGGCAAAACGGGCTACCTGGTGAACACAGTCGAAGAGTGCGCCCAGCGCGTGCTGCACCTGCTGCGCAATCCGGTCGAGGCGGACGAGATGGGCTGTCGCGGCCGCGAGGCGGTCCGGCGCCACTTCCTAACGACGCGCAACCTGCGGGACTATTTGCGGATCCTGCGAACGATTTCGGGGATCGGGCCGTTGGAGCGGGAGAAGATCGCGGCGGGAGTGGACCGAGGGTCGAGGCGAACGACTTAACAGACTTCGGGCGACGAGGAAGTCTGCCTGCCAGAAGGCAGGGCCAATGCCTTCCCTGGTCTGTGCCTTAGCTCTTCCTCGGGATGCAATTCGGCTATAATGTAGACAGCGGGCCGCAGGACGCGGTCTGAAGTGCTAATCCCTCCATTTCGCG
This sequence comes from Dehalococcoidia bacterium, assembly GCA_049511815.1. Taxonomy (GTDB): domain Bacteria; phylum Chloroflexota; class Dehalococcoidia; order DSTF01; family JALHUB01; genus JALHUB01. The sequence goes on along the minus strand of JBEKXP010000096.1, from coordinate 1,904 downwards.
CGGAGCTAGTAGGGAGGCAGCCATGCGCGATCTTGTTATCCGCGCGCTCGATACCGCCAAACAGAAAGGCGCCGCTTACGCCGATGTCCGTGTCGTGGAGACGCGCGCGGAGTCGATTACGGTCCGCGGTCCGAACGTCGAGGGGCTAACGGCGGATGAGAGCCTCGGCTTCGGCGTGCGCGTCATCGTCGACGGCTACTGGGGGTTCGCCGGCAGCCATCTCATGACGGCGGCCGAGGCGGACCGGGCGGCGTCGCAGGCGGTGGCGATAGCGCGGGCATCAGCGCGGGCAGGCGGCCCAAGGGCGGCTATCGGCCCACCGGAAGTCCACAACGACAGCTACCGCACTCCCTTTCGCGTCGATCCCTTCGCCGTGTCGCTCGACGACAGGATAGCGCTCCTTCTTCGCACAAACGAGGCGATGATGCGGGTGAAGGGCATCGTCGTCGCGGAGTCGAACGTCTATTGTCAGCGCGAGAAGAAGCTCTTCGGCAGCAGTGAGGGGAGCCTAATCGAGCAGGAGCTGCTGGAGACGGGCTGCGGCATCGAGGCGACGGCCGCCGGCGAAGGCGACGTGCAGCAGCGGTCGTACCCCAACAGCGTCGGGCGGCACCAGGGCACGGAGGGCTGGGAGTTTGTAGAGCGCTACGACCTGGCCGGCAACGCGCAGCGAGTCGCGGAAGAGGCGGCGGCGCTGCTTACGGCGAAACCCTGTCCGGCCGGCGTCATGACCGTCATTCTCGACGGCAGCCAGCTCGGGCTCCAGGTGCACGAGAGTTGCGGCCACGCGACGGAGCTAGACCGCGTGCTGGGCACGGAGGCGGCGTATGCGGGCACGAGCTTCCTGACGACGGACAAGCTCGGCGCGTTCCGCTACGGCTCGCCGGTCGTGAGCCTGACAGCGGACGCGACGATTCCCGGCGGCCTCGGCACGTTCGGCTACGACGACGAGGGCGTGCAGGCGCAGCGAACCCCGCTGGTCACCGACGGCCTGTTCGTCGGCTACCTGACGTCGCGGGAGACGGCGGCGTCGATGGGTCAGCGAAGCAACGGGGCGATGCGCGCCTCGGGCTGGAACCGCATTCCGCTGATCCGCATGACGAACGTCAACCTGGAGCCGGGCGACTGGACGCTGGAAGCGCTCATCGCGGACACGGAAGACGGCATCTACATGGAGACGAACCGGAGCTGGAGCATCGACCAGCGGCGGCTCAACTTCCAGTTCGGCACGGAGGTAGCGCGCGAGATCAAGAACGGCAAGCTGGGCGACCTGGTGAAAAACGCGACCTACACGGGCATCACGCCTCAGTTCTGGGGGAGCTGCGACGCCGTGTGCAACCGCGACCACTGGGTCGTCTGGGGAACGCCGAACTGCGGCAAGGGCCAGCCGGAGCAGGTGGCACACACGGGCCACGGTACGTCGCCGGCGCGCTTTCGCAACGTTCAAGTCGGCGTCATGAAATAGGTACAATCGTAGCCGAGACTTTCCAGTCTCGGCTCCATTTGAAAGATCGAGCGGGTCGCAACGGCGTATCGGCGACCTGGAGAGGCAGAGGATAGGATGCTGCCCGACGAGACAGAGCTCAAGAACATCAGCGACCGCCTGCTGGCGATGAGCCGCGCCGAGCAGACGGAGGTGCTCGTCTTCACAACCCGGTCGGCGCTGACGCGTTTCGCGAACAGCTACATCCACCAGAACGTCGAGGAGACCGGCGTCGAGGTGAGCGTACGCGCCGTCATCGGCAAGAAGATCGGCGTGGCGGGCACCAACATGCTGTCCGACGAGTCGCTGCGGGCGGTTGTTGAACGCGCGACGATGCTGGCGGCGCATCAAAAGGAGAACGAGGACTTCCGGTCGCTGCCGGGGCCGGCGCCGGTCCAGCGCGTCGACGCCTGGGTCGAGC
>JBEKXP010000095.1:0-7912 GCA_049511815.1 Dehalococcoidia bacterium | reverse complement strand
CGCTTTCCCCGGTGCTGTTTGACTTCGGCATTGACATCGTTTCCGGCGCCCGCGTCTTCGATCCGCCGCGCGTCCTCCGTCAGATCAGCCAGGGCGCCGGCTTTCGCCAGATGACCGGCGTTCGCCGCCTGACGATGCGGCGCTCCAGCTTCAAGCGAGGCGGTCGACGCCCACCACTCTTCCGGCGCTTCTGACGGCCGATAATCCCTCAGAGAGATAACAGTTGCCTAAAGCCGACGGAGCAGCGCGAGCATGCCCACGGAACAACAGTCCGACAAGCAGGAATCTGCCAGGCTAGCCGACGTCGCGGCGGCGTTGCTGTCGCTGCACGCGGCGCAGGACCGGCAGGCGCTGGCGGAGGCGATCTCTTCGCTGACGGCCGCTTTCGACGAGGAATCGACCGCCTGCGCTTTCCTCGACGACAGCAGCGGGACGTTAGTGCCCTTCCTCAGCGAGGGGAGCGCTTCGGCCGGCGTCGCGGCAACGAAACTGTCGCTCGCGCAGCCGGGACCGCTATCGCGCGTGCTCGAAAGCGGCGACACACTCGTTCTCGACGACCTGCGGGAGCTGATGGGCGAGGAGGCGCCGGAGCTGCCGGCGCGTCGCATCCTCCTGGCGCGGCTGCAATGGCAGGACGAGCGGCTGGGAGTCGTCCTCTTCTTCGACCAGGGGCGCACGAGCCCGGAGTTGTATCCGCGCCTGGCGGATCACATCGCCCTGGCGCTGGTGCGGCTGCGGGCGCTTGACCAACGCCTCCGATTCGGCGGCATCGATCCCTCGCGCTGGCTGTTCGACCGCGAGTGGCTGCATTTGCGGCTGGAGGAGGAGGTGGAGCGGGCGCAGCGGTACCAGCACTCGCTTACTTTGCTGCTGTTCGTCTTCGAGAACCTGGACGAGGTGGCCAAAAGCGCGGGAAGACACCAGACGGAAGTCTTTCTGCGCAAGGCGGCCGCCGTCATCCGCAACCAGATCAGGGGACCCGACATCCTGGCCGGCCTGGGTACGGCGAGCATAGCCGTCCTCATGACGGAGACATCGAAGGCCGCAGCCGTCCAGGTGCAACTTCGGGTGGCATCGCGGCTGTTCAGAATGCGATTCGCGGCCGATGGACCACAGCCGTTGCTGTTCCTGGGCGCGGCGGCCTGCCCGGATGACGACGACTCGGCGGCCGGCCTCCTCCAGGCGGCGGAATCGAGCCTCACGCAGTACGAGGACGGCGCGCGCCTGCAGCAATCGGCCTAGGCCGGGACGCCGAAACCCGCGCCGCTTCGGGCCAGCGACGCCATCCGTTACGTCGATCTTCCATGGCATCTTCGCAACGGCAGTGACGCGTGCGTTGATCGCGTTCGGGTTGCGCTTGCCCGTCTGGGCTCCTCGCTTCGCTCGTCGCGCCGACAAGCAGCGATGCGACGCTACATTGCGCGAGGCTCTGCCTCGCGCCGGTCCGCGGCGTCCAATCCCGTCCGTCGGCATCCTTGGTATAATGACCCTTGGGACCCTGAGGCCGACGTCTCCCTCCGCATTACATCGCGTAAGGCCGGTGCCCAAGGACGGGATGACATGGATCGACAAGCCAAGCGACTGCTAGTCATCGGCGGGGGCGCCGCGGGCATGAGCGCGGCCGCGGCGGCGCGTCGACGCCAGCCCGACGCCGAGATCGTCGTCATCGAGCGCGGCCCACGCGTCTCCTTCATGCTCTGCGGCCTGCCCTACTTCATCTCCGACGTCGTCAAGGATGAAGAGAGCCTCGTCGTCTACGAGGCGGACTACTTCCGCACCGAGCGCCAGATCGACGTCCGCACCGGCTGCGAAGTCAAGGGCATCGACGCCCAGGACCACAACGTCGAGTGCATCGACGTCGCGACGCGGGAAAAAGAGGTCCTTGGCTACAAGAAGCTGGTCATCGCGGCGGGCGCTCAGCCCATCCTGCCCGGCATTCGCGGCTTGGACCTCCGCGGCGTCTTCGGTCTCCGGACGCTGGACAGCGCCATTGCCGTCAAGCAGTTCATCGCCCAAAGACCCGTCAAGCGGGCCGCAATCATCGGCGCCGGCTACATCGGCCTCGAGATGGCGGAGGCGCTGACGACGGCCGGCGCGGCGACGACGATTATCGAGGCCAGCGATACGGTGCTTCCGATGAGCGAGCCTGAGATCGGCGAGCTGATCGAAGAGGAGCTGCGGCGCCACGGCGTCGAGCTGCTAAAGCCGCGGCTGGCCCTCAGCTTCGAGGGCGCTTCCGCGACCGTCGAACGGGTGGCGACCGACGGCGGCGACGTCGAGGTGGAGATGGTGCTGATTGCCGCAGGCGCCCGCCCCGATTCCGCCGTCGCCCGCGAGGCCGGCGTTGCCCTTGGTGAAATCGGCGGCATCGCGACCGACGAGATGATGCGCACGAACGTCCCAGATATCTACGCCGCCGGCGATTGCGTCGAGTCGCGCAACCTGCTCACCGGCAAGACCATCTTCCTTCCGCTCGGCACCACGGCGAACAAACAGGGCCGCGTGGCCGGCGACAACGCCATGGGCGGCCGCGCCACCTTCCCAGGCATCATGACGACCCTCGCCTTCAAGGTCTTCGACCTCGAGGTGGCCCGCACCGGCCTCTCGCATGACCAGGCACGATCCGCCGGCTTCGCCCCCGTGAGCGCCATCATCCGCTTTCCCTCGCGATCGCCCTTCTACCCCCGCGCCGAGACGCTGACCGTCAAGCTCATCGCCGACGAGCGCACCGGCCGGCTTTTGGGGGCGCAGATGGCGGGCCATGGCACGGTCGCCAAGCGCATCGACGTCGTCGCCGCAGCGCTTCATGCGAAGATGACCGTGTCTGACCTCATGCAGCTCGACCTGACCCACGCGCCGCCCTTCGCCAACGAGTGGGAGGGAATCCAGCTCGCCGCGCAGGCGATTGCCCACCACAAAGCGCGATCTGCTTCCACGCCTTCAGCCCGTCCTGTAAGATAGCTTCATGACATCCGTCCCGCCTTGCCTCCGAAGCCGGCTGGCGCTGAGCCTGCCCCTGACGTTAGCGCTCATTGCCGGCATGGTCGCGGGCGCCGCCTGCTCCCTGAAATCGAGCAGCCCGCCCACACCCACGTCTACCGCCTCGCCGACACCAACGCTGACGCCGATTTCGACGGCCACTCCTATCGCCACCGCCACCGCGACCTCCACTCCCACCGCCACTTCGACGCCACAGCCCACAACCGTCGTGTCGCCGCTGCAGGCGGAACCGACGCAGGCCGCCGTTCAAGCGCCTCCTCCCGAAGCCACCTCCACCTCGAGCCCTCCGGCGTCTCCCGCCGGCACGTCAAACTTGCTGATGGTGCCGCCGGAGATTGGCCAGGGCCAAACCGCAACGGTCGAGGTCGCCGGACAGGGCGCAGCCGGCGCCGTCGCCTTCGCCGACAACGTCCGCTACCCGCTCGTGTCGCACGGAGCCGACTTCTGGGGCGTCATCGCGGTCACGGCAGACGCGGTCATTGGCGTCCATCCCGTCACAGTGCAGCTCCTCGATAGCGGCGGCAACGTGATGTCGGAGCTGGCGACGCAACTGACGGTCGACGAGGTGGGCTACCCGGTGGAAAACGTCGATCTCCCGCCGGCCGTCAATAACTCGCTCGATCCGGCGGCGGTCCAGCAGGAAGACGATGCCCGCGCGGCGACTTTCGCTGAGTTCACGAACGAGAAGCTATGGTCGGGGCCGTTCATTTGGCCCGTGCCGCCGGACGTGATCACCGACCCCTTCGGCATCCGCCGCGGCTACAATGGCGGCCCGGTCGTCAGCTTTCATCAGGGCATAGACATCGCCGCCGACGAAGGCGTACCCATAGTCGCCGGCAACAGCGGCCGCGTAGCCTACGTCGCCTTCGGCCCCACGCACGGCAACTGCGTGATAATCGACCACGGCGACGGCGTGTTCAGCGGCTACAGCCACATGTCCCGGTTCAACGTCCAACTCGGGCAGATGGTGAACAAGGGCGACGTCATCGGCTTCGTCGGCAGCACCGGCATGGCGACCGGCCCCCACGTGCACTTTGAGATCGACGTTCGCGGCGTGCCGGTCGACCCGTCGCTCTGGACGATGCAGACGATCGGCCCCTGAGCCCGCTCACGCTCCCAATTCGCCCTCCCCGCGTAGGTCGGGCTCCCGCCCGCCTGGGTCCTCGCCCGACCGTTCATTCCTTTTCGCGTAGAGCGGGCACCTGTCCGCCTCAGGAGGATCTTGCCCGCGTCGTCGGTCGGCCCGAGCGCGCACCATCCTCGCGCTATCCCTGATCGCCCAGTTCGCCCAGTTCATAGAGGACCGCTGTCACGGCCGCGATCCCGGCGGTCTCCGACCGCAAGATGCGCCGCCCCAGCGACACCCGCTGCGCTCCAGCCGCCACTGCCGCATCCGCCTCCTCCTGCGTGAAGCCGCCCTCCGGCCCGATGAAGATGCTGACGGCGGCCGGCGCCTTGCCCTCGCTCACAGCGTGACGCAGCACCCGCCGCAGCGACGCCCCTTCCTCGCGCTCCCATGAAAACAGCCGCAGCCCTTCCGCTGTCGACAGCGCCTCGTCGAGTCGCATGACCTGAGAAAGCTCCGGTAGCCGCGACCGTCCGCTCTGCTCCGCCGCCTCGGTGATGATTCGCAGCCAGCGCTCCCTTCGCGCGGAGCGCTCCGGCCCCGGCCGCACGACGCCGCGGCTGGCAAGCAGTGGCGCGAATCGCGCCACGCCCAGCTCCGTCCCCTTCTCCAGCAGCCAGTCGAACCGGTCGCCCTTGACGACGGACTGATAAAGGACGACCCGCACCCTCGGCTCCGGCGTCCCCTCGCGCCGGTCAAGGACGGTCGCCCCGATGCTCGGTCCGCCCGTGTCCTCGAGCGCGACCTCATATTCGAAGCCGCTGCCATCGAACAGAACGACCCGGTCCCCGGCGCGCAGTCGGAGCACGTGCCGCAGCCGGTGCGACAGCTCCCCGCCCAGCTCAACGTGTTCGCTCTGCAGCAGACCCGGAGAAACGAAGAACCGGTCCATCACGTCGCCTCGATATGACTTGCAACTCTGCGGGATGAATCCCGCAGCCTGCCTCTAACGCCTCTTTTGCGAAGGCTGAGGGTTTTAACCCTCAGAATTGTCTAATATTCCACATCACAACCCGCTTGCCGTCGCGCCGATGTGCCATCCCGTCGCCTCGAAGACAATCGTCCGCCAGTCGCCCTCGGCGACGGTGTTGACGATGCGGGCGCCGGCGCCCTCCAACGCGCCACGGCACTCCTCGACCCGTTCGCAGCCGATGCCGCCGGCAATCCCAATGCCGCCGTCGTTCAACGCTCCGACCAGATCGCCCGCAAGCTCGATGATCGCCGCGCTGCTTATGTTGGCGACAACGCAGTCGAACCGGGAGCGCGGGACCGCCACGGGCCACGCCTCGCCCAGGCTTCCCTCCGCAACCGTCACTCCCGCGACGCCATTCGCTGCGACGTTTTCCCTCGCGATTTCGACTGCAAGCGGATCGTTGTCGAGCGCGATGACTTTGGCACCCAGCAGCGCGCCGGCGATAGCCAGGATGCCGGAGCCCGTGCCCAGGTCCAGCAACCGCTGTCCGGCCTTCAGGCGCTCCGCCAGCGCCAGCAAGCACATTCGCGTCGTCGGGTGCTGGCCGGTGCCAAACGCCATCCCCGGATCGAGCGTGATCACCCTCTCGCCGGCCTTCGCGCGGTAGCGCCGCCAGCGCGGCACGATGACGAACGGCCCGACATGCTGCGGCCGAAAGTACTTCTTCCAGGCGTTCGCCCAGTCCTCCTCGTGGACGGTGCGGCTGCGGACGGCTTCCGGCGGCCGCGAGAGCTCGAGTCGCGAAAGGGCGCGGCGCAAAGCGCGGCTCCGTCCCGGAAGACGCGTGTCGCGCGAGAGATACGCCTTGAGCGAGACGGTGCTATTGCTTGTTTCGATGGCTACGCCGCCGGCGTGCGCGCGCAGGACGTCGCTCACGGCTTCCTCGTCCTCCGGCGCGACGACAACGGCGATTTCCAGCCAGTCCAAGTCGGGTCCTTCGCGTATCGGCCCTAGCCGCCGAAGGTCTCTTTGACCTTGCCCATGAAGCCCTTGCCGTCGCCGTGAGCCGAGCCCCGCAGCGACTCGTCGAGCTCCTTGAGAAGCCGCTTCTGCTCGTCGCTCAGGTGCTTCGGCGTGACGATGTTCGCCCGCACGACCATGTCGCCGCGACCGCCGCCGCGCACGTGCGGCACGCCCTGCTTCTTGAGGACGAACAGGTGCCCCGACTGCGTGCCGGCGGGGACCTTCAGCGGCTTGTCGCCGTCGAGCGTCGGAATCGTCATCTCGTCGCCGAGCGCCGCCTGCGCGAAGCTCACATCAAGGTCGAGAAGGATGTCGTCGCCTTCGCGCTTGAAGAGCGAGTGCTCCTGGACAGAGAGCACGACATACAGATTGCCGCGGCCGCCGCCGTAGGAGCCCATCTCGCCTTCGCCGCCGATGCGGATCTGTGTGCCCTCTTCGACGCCCGCCGGTATGCGCACCTCCAGCTTGCGACTGCGCCTCTCGTGCCCGCTGCCGTGGCACTGATGGCACGGCTTGTCGACAACGCGTCCCTCGCCGCCGCAGCGGTCGCAGGTAGTCACGTTGATGAACTGCCCGAAGATGCTGCGCTGCGCCCGCCGGATCTCGCCGCTGCCGTTGCAGACGGGGCACTTATGCGGCTCCGTGCCCGGCTCGGCGCGAAGGCCGTTGCAGCGGGAGCACGCCTCCTCGCGGCTTATCTCGACCTCCTTCGCCGTGCCGAAGACCGCCTCTTCGAACGTAAGCGTCATGCGGTAGCGGAGGTCGGGCCCGCGCTGCGGCTGGCGACGACGCGTACGGGCGCCGCCGAAGAAAGCGTCGAAGATATCGCCGAAACCGCCGATGTCGAACCCTTCGAACGTCCGCGCGAAGGGGCTTTCGGCGCCGGCGTGCCCGAAACGGTCGTAGACGGCCCGGCGTTCGGGGTCGGAGAGCACCTCATAAGCTTCGTTAACTTCCTTGAAGCGCTCCTCGGCGCCGTCCTCGGGATTCTTGTCCGGATGGTACTTCATCGCCAGACGTCGGAAGGCGCGTTTAATCTCGTCGTGGCTGGCGTTTTTCGGGACGCCCAGAAGGTCGTAGTAGTCGAGTTTAGTAGCCATAGTTTAGCATCGGTTGAATCGGATTCCGCGCCGATCAACCTATGATAGCAGATTCACGACAGTCTTTCACATGGAACCAGGCGCGGCGACGTAACGGGATGGCGTCCCCTCGCTAGACCAGCGACGCCACGAGATCGCCCATCTCCGACGTGCTCATCCCCATGCGGCCGGCGTTCAGCGACTTGATCTTCCCGCTCGCGAGCGCCTTCACTATCGCCTGCTCGATGTGGTCCGCCGCCTGCTCCTCGCCCAGCTCGGCGACGAGCATCTGCACGGCGCCGATTGCCGCCAGCGGGCAGATGACGTTCTGGCCGGTGTACTTCGGCGCGCTGCCGCCGATGGGCTCGAACATCGACACGCCTTGCGGGTTGATGTTGCCGCCCGCCGCGATGCCCATTCCGCCCTGAATCATGGCGCCCAGGTCGGTGATGATGTCGCCGAACATGTTCTCGACGACGATGACGTCGAACCACTCGGGATTCTTGATGAACCACATGCAGGTGGCGTCGACGTGGGCGTACTCGCGGCGAATGTCCGGGTAGTCGGCCTCGCCGACCTCGTTGAAGGTGCGCCACCACGTGTCGTGCACAAACGTCAGGACGTTCCTCTTCCCGACGAGGTGGAGCTGCTTCATCTTGTTGCGCTTGCGGGTCAGGTCGAAGGCGTAGCGGATCGCGCGCTCGGCGCCGAATCGCGTCGTCAGGTGCACCTGCGTCGACACCTCCTGCGGCGTCCCCTTGTACTGGAAGC
>JBEKXP010000094.1:0-8078 GCA_049511815.1 Dehalococcoidia bacterium | reverse complement strand
TAGCCTATGCCGATTCGGACATAGAGAATCGACTAAGAGCACGGTTGCTCGGCGACTTGAGTTTCAGCGGCCACGACACAGCTTATGCCAGCCACAACACTCACGCCTTTGCTGCGAAATTCCCGCCTCAGCTACCGAGGGCATTCATCGAAGAACTCACTGACGCGGGGGAGGTTGTCCTCGATCCTATGGCTGGTTCGGGCACGGCGCTTGTCGAGGCCGCGATGGCGGGTAGGATCGGAATAGGCATAGACTTGGATCCCCTGGCTGTCGCGATTTGTTCAGCCAAGACCAACTTCCTCGATCCCGAAGCCGTTGCCCTTCTGGGGGAAGGTGTCAGCGACTATGCGCGGCTGATCTTGGCAAACGAAGGGCCTGGCTACCATGAGAAGAGTCTATCTGGCTTCGATGACGAGAGCAGGAAGTTCATTCAATACTGGTTCGAGGCAGGAACAATATGCGAACTTGCCGCTCTGAGAGAAGCGATTGAGAAGCTTGTCGAGCATCCGTATCGCCGTCTGTTCGACGTTGTGTTCTCCTCCATAATTATCACAAAGAGCGGAGGAGTCTCACTGGCAAGGGATCTTGCACATACGCGCCCACACAAGGTCACCGACAAACGCATCAAGAACGCCGTTGACGTGTTCAGGGAGAAGCTGGAGAAAGTGAACCGGGCACTTGTGTCGGCCGCAGATTGGCCCGGCACTGCCCACGTCTTAAGGTCAGACTCCCGATCTCTTCCCCTGGGAAATGAGACTGCAGACTTGATAGTCACCTCTCCGCCTTATGCCAACGCCATCGATTACATGCGCGCACACAAGTTCTCGCTCGTATGGCTGGGTCATGCTGTCGGGACCTTGTCCAAGATGCGTCGCACCTATATTGGCGCCGAATTGCCGCTCGAAGACGGGGGCGCGATGGGCAGCGAGACTTATCAGCGAGTGATGAAGGATCTACTGGATCGGGATGCAAGAAGAGCCCGAGTAATTGTTCGCTACTTCCACGATATGTTGATCGTCCTGGGCGAGATATACCGCGTATCGCGCAAGGGCCGTTCGGCGATCGTGGTTGTCGGCTCCTCCACAGTGCGGGGCATAGAGATCCCCACTGCCCTAATCTTGGCGGAACTGGGGGAACGCATGGGTTTTCGACTGGTGGGAGTGAAGGACCGGCCCATAGACCGAAATCGTCGCCTGATGCCTATAAGTCGCGCGAGCGACAAGATGGGCATTGAGGCGCGGATGCACGGCGAGCAGGTGATTGCGTTCACTAAGCCAGGATAGCTTTGGCACTACACATGCAACCGAATGTACCGCGTTCGAGAGTCCAGTTGCTCAGTGCTCGTTTCCCGAACGTCCCTCCACAATGTCGAATCGCCGCCGCAACCGTTGACCACCTCTCGAAGAGATTCGGCCCACCCACTCCGCAAAGCGCCTGGCGATACTTGGTCGCCGCCGCCACCTACTTTCAGAACACGCCCGGCGGGGCGCTACCGATGGTCCCGAACGTTACGGATCAGGCACGCGTCTGGAACAGGGAGCGTCGTCGCCCAAATGTTCTGTATGCCGGGGCGCAATGCGTTGCTGAGTTGCTAGCCAGCGACTTTGAAATCGATTCTTCCCGCAAAGACTGGCTAGTGATGCTTGAACGCCATCTCTCCACCTACTTTCAGCTTCGCGCATGGGCGCAGTCTGAGACCAATCCTCGTCTCTGCGCCGGGCGCTTGCTGCGGAATTCAGCTCAGCGAAACACGTGGGTCGGCGACGGTTTTGAGCAGATATTGTTCATTCTTGCGAGCCAACTTGCGTCCGCGGCAAGCGTCGAAGGTCTGGAGGTCGGGTTCAAGGTTTCCCCAGAACACGTTGTGGGATTTCAGTTGCGACTCTCCGGTGGACGCCAACGGTTCCCCGTGTCCGACATTACCATCCAGAATCCGCATCTTCGCGCCGTGGTCTCGGCGAAGGTCGGACTTCGTGTGGACAGAACGAGGGGCGAATTAGATGCCGCGTTGACACTCGGTCGAGTGCGGCCAGAATGCTACTACCTGCTTGTTACGAGTGAATACGATACAGGGTGTTTGAGACTATTGGCCTCGGAACCCTCGATAGCCCGAGTCTATCACGTCCACAAGCCATATCTCGTGCGGTTTTGGGAGGAGATTCCAAATCGAGCAGAAGAAGCTGCTTGGTCCCGAGTGGCCATCGCCGACCTGGAAGACTTCTTCTCGGACGTGGCTACGCTCGGCAGACCGGCGATATGACGCCGCTGGCGATAGGACCCTCTTCTGCCCTCTCCCAAACGAGCCGGTCGGCCACTCTTGACCCGCCGTCAATGACTTCCTGACAGCCGTGTTGAAGAATCAACTTAGCGGTCGAAAGGAGGTAAGTGCTGATGGCAGGCGAAACCAAGACCACGACCGATCACGAGACGATCAGGAAATGGGCCGAGGAGCGCGGCGGAAGACCTTCTTCGGTGGCGCGGACCGCCGGCAAGAACGATGCCGGCCTTCTCCGCATCTACTTCCCCGGCTACGGCGCCGAGGGCTCGTTGCAGGAGGTCGCCTGGGACGAGTTCTTCCGCAAGTTCGACGAGAAGAACCTGGCGTTCGTCTACCAGGACCAGACCCGCGACGGCAAGGAGAGCCGTTTCTTCAAGTTCGTCCGCCGCGACCAGGCGAGCCGCCGCCGTCGAGCGGCCTGACCGCGACCCGGCGAGTCGGCGTCGAAACCGCCCGTCCTAGCGCGCTGCGACGCTCAGGGACGACTTCAGCTTGTTCTCCACGTCGGCCGGCGTGAAGCACACCACCAGATAGTCCCCGGCGGACTGGACCTGGAATGGGAAGTTGAAGCTGCCTGCAATCGGCGTCGCGTCCGGTCGAGCTTCCGGCGAACCGCGCACGACGTTCGTCCCGATCGTCTGCACGACGTTGCCGTTCTGCGTCAGATCGCACTCCACGTCCACATCCACCGGATACGTCTGCCGGTAGTCCAGCTCCACGCGCAGGTCTTGGCCCACGACCCGATTCCCCACGACGCGCATCGAGGCCAGCGGCTCCTGATGCTTGGCGTCGGTGCCGATCCCGCAGCCTGTCGACGCAAGCCCCAGCAGACCGGCGAATGATGCGATCAGAAGAGAGCGCTTCATGGAGAACATGCTGATTGCCCGCCGTCATGATAGCATGCCCGACCGCCCGACGCCTCGTTTGCCGCGCGGCAAATGCAGCCACTATAATTGGACGTGCAATCCGACAATACACTTGAAATAGGCGGAGATTCGGGCAGCATTCCGAATTGGAGTAGACAGTGCAGGAAGGCGACGAAACGTTCAGCGACATCGAAAGACGCATCGGTCACATAATGGTGCGTCTTTGACGTAGCCGCCCTCGAACAGGAGATCCGGCGGCTCGAAGAAGAATCGGCGCGGCCCGGCTTCTGGGACGACCAGGCCGCAGCCCAGGAATCGATGCGGCGATTGTCCCAAGCGAACGAAACGGTATCGACGTGGCGCGACATAGAGCGTGCCGCCCGCGACCTGCGCGAGCTGGCCGGCCTGGCGCAGGACGACGAGGCGATGGCGGCAGAGGTGGCCACGGAGACCCAGGCCCTGAGCGACCGCCTCGACAAGCTGGAGTTCGATCTCTCTTTCGCCGGCCCCTATGACCGCCGAAACGCCATCGTCACAATTCACGCCGGCGCCGGCGGCACGGAATCGCAGGACTGGGCGGAGATGCTCTTGCGCATGTACCTGCGCTGGGCGGAGCGCCGCGGCTACCAGACCGACCTCCTCGACATCATGCCCGGCGATGAGGCCGGCATCAAGAGCGCAACGCTGGAGATCAACGGCCGCTACGCCTTCGGCCGCCTGCGCAGCGAGCGCGGCGTCCACCGCCTCGTCCGTCTTTCGCCGTTCGACGCCGACCACGCCCGTCACACCTCCTTCGCCCTCGTCGAAGTGATGCCGCAGGCGGAAGGCGCCGCCGACATCACCGTCAATCCGGAAGATCTTCGCATCGACGTCTATCGCTCCAGCGGCCACGGCGGCCAGAACGTCCAGAAGAACGCCACCGCCGTCCGAATAACCCACCTGCCGACCGGCATCGTCGCCACCTGCCAGAACGAGCGCTCGCAACACCGCAACCGCGAGTCCGCCATGCGCGTGCTCGAGGCGCGGCTTCTGGAGAAGGAGCTGGACCGCCAGGCGGAAGAGCAGGCGCGTATGAAGGGTCAGCACGTGAGCGCCGGCTGGGGCAATCAGATCCGCAGCTATGTCCTGCACCCATACAAGATGGTGAAGGACCACCGCACGGATCTTGAATCGAGCGACCCCGACGCCGTGCTCGACGGCGAGCTAGACGCGTTCATGGAGGCTTACCTGAAGATGACGATGGGAGGAGACGGGCATTGAAGCGAATTGTAGTCGTCTTTCTGGCGATCGCGCTGGTCCTGCCGGCCGTCTGGGCCGCCGCATCGCCCGTAACTGTCTCTGCCCTCAGCGGCGTTGTCGTCGATTCGAACGAGGCGAAGGACAACTTCCCCGATGGCGCGACCTTTTCGCTGGCGTTCCACGGTCCCGCCGCGGCAAGCGCCAAGGTTACCTTCCACTACGCCATCGCTCCCGAGGGCACCGCCGTTTACGAGAATCCCACCTGCACCGGAGCGTCCACCGTCACCTGCACCTTCGATCTGAAGAGCGACTCCAAGCTCTTTCTCGTGCCCGGCGCCAACGTCCTCTACTACTGGGAGATCGATGACGGCTCCGGCAACAAGACAGATACGCCGCAGGCCACCTTCGTCTATGATGACACCCGCTTTCAATGGAAGAGCATGACTAACGGCAACCTCACGCTCTGGTACTACGGCGCCGGCCAGTCGGACGTGCAATCTCTCTTGCAGGTCGGCGTGCAGGGGCTACAGCGCGTGGAGCAGCTCGCGGCAACGCAGGTCACCTTCCCGGTCAAGGTCTTCCTCTACGACACGGCGCAGGAGATGGGGCCGGCCGCTTTGTCGAATCGCAGCGCGCCTGGAGAAGGGCTGGTCACCCTGGGCGAAGTCTCTTCCTCCGACACAGCCGTCGTCGCGCTGGACCAGGAGCCGGAGGACGTTCTTCGCCATGAGCTCGCCCACATCGTTGTCAATCAGGCCGTAAAGGGGCCTTTCGGCGACCTGCCTGCCTGGCTGAACGAAGGCACCGCCGTCTTCGCTCAATCGAAGCCGGACGCCGATGAGACCCGCGCCCTCCAGAGCGCTATCGCCGCCAACGACGTCCTGTCGCTGGGGAGCATCAGCTCGTCCACGTCGGCTCTTAGCAGCGCCAAGGTGAGCGTTTTCTACGGCGAGTCCTGGAGTCTGGTCTCGTATCTGATCAACAACTTCGGCGCCGACAAGTTCGGCCAGCTGCTGGCCACGTTCAAGGCGGGCAGCACCGTCGACGCCGCGCTCCAGAAAGTCTACGGCTTCGACCAGGCGGGGTTCGAGGCCGCGTGGCGGCAGAGCGTCGGCCTGCCGCCGAAGCAGTCCAGCGAGCAGCAGCCTCAGCCAACCGGGCAGCCGCAGTCGAGCACCAGCAGCGGAGCGAGCGGTGGCAAGCTGGCGGCGACATCGGGACTCATCGCGCTTGCAGCGCTGATCGTCTGCGCGGGGACCGTCATGAGGACGAGGCGAAGGCGGCGATAGGCGGCGTCAGCGGTTCGTCGAGGCCGTGCCCTTGGCGTTGCCCACCGGCGTCCTGCCCTTCAGGACCTCCGTTGCGCCGAAGTACGCCGGCCGATAGTTGAAGACGACGGCGTTTCCACCTTCCGCGTCGTGGACATAGAAGAACTGGTACCCCTGCTGCCTGAACGCCTCGAACGTGTCGTATTTCAGCAGCCAGACGTAGTGGACGTCCTTCGCCGTGTCCACGGCCTCGCCGCGGTCCGTCAGCATGCTTATTGCGCTGCGGTCGCGCTCCAGGATGCCCACCTGCAGCCGGTCTTTGTTGCGCATAGCGAACTGCGGGAAGATCGTGCCGATGAACACGACCGAATGCGGCGGGATGTCGAGTGCGGCAAGGTCGTCGGCGTAGGCGCGCTGCGTGGTCATCGTGTCAAGGTCGGAGAGCACCATGCCGGCGCCTATCTGGGCGTTCGCGAATTTAGCCTTGTTGACGGAATCGCTGCCCGGCGAAGTTATGTCGACAAAGCCGGCCAGAACGATGGCGACCAGAACGACCGACAGGACGGGCAGGCGGAAGTAGCGCGCCATCAAAAAGAAGCCGAACGGGAATAGCGGGATCAGGTATGCGATCTCGTGGGGAAGGCGCGCGAACGAAGCGAACACTATTACCGGAAGCACAACCCACAGCGCGACGTGGCTGTCGGCTAAGAAGTCCCGCGGCAGGCGCTTCAACCGTGGCAGCGACATCAGGACGCCGATGATGACGGCTATGGCGCCGAGCAGGCCCAGAGCGTCTTTGCCGAGCGTGTTCAGGAAGCCGCTGAGAGGGATCTTCGCGTCGTAGAAGTTGAACATTCCAACGCCGTAGGTCGCCAGGACGGGGGAATAGGCGACAAGCGAGACAACGCCCATCGCGCCGATGAAGGGCACCGCCCAGCGGAGGCGTCGCTCACGCCACATCCAGAAGAGGAAGGCGAACGCCGCCGTAAACGCGGTCAGGCGAAAGCCAGTCGCCAGGCCGATGCACACGCCGGCAAGCAGCGGCCGGCGACGGATCAGCGACAGGTAACAGGCGAGAATGAACGTCAGCGACCACATGTAGTCCATGGTCAGGACGCTGTTGATCCACAGCAGCGGCGTGAACGCGAAGGCGAGCGTCATTATCCCGCGCGCCGGTAGCTTCAACTCGACGAGCAGCTTCGCGAAAAGGTAAACGCCGGCGAGCGAAATGAATACGGTCGAGAGATTCGTCCAGACCCAGCCAAAACGGACCAGCGGCACTGTGACGAACTCCTCCAGCGGGAAGCCCGGTAGCCGGGACGGCAGGTACTCCGCATGCGACAGCAGGTGGTCGGCGGAGAGGGCGACACGCCAGGCGTCGGGGTCGGCGCCGTAGCCGATGCCGATCCAGGGAATGCGCGCCGCAATGTAGACGACCGCCAGCGCCGCAAATGCCAGCGGCCGCGTGAAGTCGAACTCCAGCGCGCGCTCCAGCCAGTCGACCTGCCAGCCGACCTTCGTGCCTGTCGTCTCAGCTTCCATGACTCACGTCAGCCCTCACGGTAGTATGATCCCGCTATCCGTTCGCGCAACCCCCTCCTGGCGTGGCTGCTCCAGCGGCGTCGACGGCCCGGGCGGACCGGCGGCCGGCCGCAGCGCCTTCCCCTGCGCCGCCTGCGTAATGTGCGAGACAAGCGCGGTCTCGTCCATGGCGCCCACCAGCGTCGCGCGCTCGTCGAGAACGACCGTCGGGACGGCGCGGACACCGTAGCGTTGCGCCAGCCGCGGGAACTCGCTTATTTCGACCACGTCGACGTTCACGCGCGCGCCCTCCAGCGCCAGCTTGTAGGCAAGCCGCGTCATCTCCGGGCAATGCGGGCAGGCCGGCGTCACGAAGAGCTCCAGCCGCACCGTCTGTTGAAGCCGTCGCAGGTGGCGGACGGTCTCCGGTGTCAGCTCCACCTTTCCACGTGAGGCGTCGATGATCCCTTCGATCAGCGACACGAGCTGGTTGCCGACGGGAAAGCCGAAGAAGCGCAGCGGCCGGTTGAGCGCCCCGCGGACCACGATTCCGGGCACCCTGTCGACGCCGACGCGCGCCGCCTCTTTCGTCGTTTCCCCGAACTCGTGGACGGTCAGCGTTATCTTCTCGGAAAGCCCCGTTATTTCCTTGAGCAGCGTCTGCGTCTCCTCGCAATAGGCGCACTCCTCGCGGCCCGGGATAAAGACGGGCAGTCGACGTTGCGTGAAGTAGTCGATTCGAACGGCGCCGGTCAGTTCGCGGGCGAACCGCGCCCGAAGGTACTCCTGGTCGCGAAGCGGTATCACGAAACGGCCTCTCTGCCTCTCACGGCGCGGTTCGCCCGCCGTGGCCCCCCCCCAAAACGCCGGCCCCCCCCCCCCAAAGCCCCCCCCCCCCCGAAACCC
>JBEKXP010000093.1:0-8137 GCA_049511815.1 Dehalococcoidia bacterium | reverse complement strand
AGTTGTGCAGCCGCCGGAAGTCGATGTCCTGCTCCTCGCTGTAGCTCTCACTCGACGAATAGATGTACTTGCCGCCCTGCGGCTCCATGTCGATAAGGTTCTTCACGTCCCAGAAGCTGAAACACACGATGAAGTCGCCGCCCGACGCCTTGACGTCGGGCCCGGTCACCAGCCGGCTCGCGTACCGCTGCCGAAGCGTCTGCTCCCAGAACGACGGCGCCGCCTTCAAATCGCGATAGATCAGCATCTCCGGCGAATCGCCTACCGTCGGCACCTCCGAGGACGGCCCGCCCGTCTGGGCCAACCGCATCTTGTCGAGCAGGAACGCATCCTTCGCCAGCACCACCAGCTTGCGATTCGTCGCCCGCGCCACGTCGAGGAACGTGCACAGCCGCTCGACGTTCCGCGGCCCGAAGTCGGCCACGACGAGGCCGTCGGTCGTGTGCACCTCTTGCAGGACGTTCTCCCCGACCTCTTTCTCCGTCATCTGCTCGTCCTGCCCCCTGGCGGCGCCCGCCCGTGTCCCCTCGCAGACCAGCGCCCGCGGATGCAGCGCCTTCGCCTCCGCGATGAAGCGACGCGTCATCTCCCCGCGCGACCCGTGCAGTCGCAGATCGCCCGTGTACACAATCCAGCCGGCGCTCGTCTCCACCGCCCAGGCGCAGGCCCCGTAGACCGAGTGGTCCACCGGAAAGTGGCGCACCGGCAGCCCGCCGACCTGGTCGCACGACGAATCGCACTCGCAGCACTGCAGGTTGCGGCCCGTGCCCGGCTTCTGACGCCAGAACCGCGCCGCCTCCTCGCTCAGCCCGTCGACCAGCACGAAAGGACGCAGCTTGTACGGGTTCTTGCGCCAGTCGCTGCCCTTGATGATGTCATAGTCGGGGTCCACCTCGCGTGGCGCGAAGTAGCAGACCTCCTTCTCGATCTCCGCAATCCCGCTGTCCTGCATCGACTTCGCGATGAACGCCGTCATCGCCGTCGAGTAGATCGGGATGTCCTCGCGCAGGAACGAAATGTAGCCTGTGTGATCGATGTGCGCGTGCGACACCAGCACCGCGTCCACGTGGTCGATAGCCGCGTAGCCGGGGTGATCGCGGTATCGCTCCCAGACGCCGCCGGGCGGGATGAGATCGCTGCGGTAAATGTTCTCGATGCGTGGCAGCAGCGGGCCGAAGAAGATCCCCTGCTCGTTCGTGTACTGCATCTCCAGGAGGTCGAGCAGGCCGGCGCCGGGCCGTGGCTTCAGGTATTCCTCGAAGTACTGCTCGCGGACCTTGAACGACGTCCCGAAGTCGAAGAACAGGCGGGTATCGCCGTCCTCCAGCAGGATCTTGTTCCCGCCGATGCTCCTCGCCCCGCCGTAGACCGTAATCGCAGTCATCCGTGCCTCGCCTTAGCTTGCCCGAGATGCCGCCTTCGAACGCTTATTCTACCACCGCCGTTGAGCAGCGTGAAGGGCGGCGCAAGGACCCGGTGGTCGTTGTTCACCGCGGATGCGGTTTGCTGACCTCTCTCGCTTGTGGATTCTCCTGGTCCTCCACCCAACGAGCTGCGTTCTCGACGATATAGCCTCGAACTTCTGCCAGTTCAACCTCGTTGCGAATGATGTGCTCGTAGTAGTTGCGTTGCCACAAGCGACCAGGCAGAGCGGGCCATTCCCCATCGCGAACACCCCGTAGGTATTTCGTTGTGGTCAGCGATTTGAACCGATGCATCGCGTTGGGGAGAGACAGGGGTTTTGTAGGGGCAACCCCCTGTGGTTGCCCCGATTCCTGCCGGGGGCCAGGGCAGGCACGGGGGCCTGCCCCTACGAGAAGGATGATGCCGTGAATGTGATTCGGCATGATCGCGAACGCATCGAGCTGCACGCCGTCGTAGAAATCTGGCAACTGTCGCCAGACTGTCTCGATCATTTGGCCCGCGCGGCTAGGCTTCACCTCGCCCTCGACGATTTCGCCCAGAATGCAATTCCGTTCTTGAGTGCATATCGTGAGGAAATAGGCGCCCGGCGAGGAGTAGTCGTATCCGGGCAAACGGATAGACCGACGGTGGTATTTGTCGAGATCGAATCTCATTTCGGTTGAGGCAAACTACGTGGCGAGCCCTCCGGTACCCCGCTAGCACCCCGGCAACCTCTCCCGGAGCGCCTCCACCAGCCCCTCCACCGGCACCCGCACCTGCTCCATCGAGTCCCGCTCCCGGATAGTCACCGCCCGGTCCTCCAGCGTATCGAAGTCCACCGTCACACAGAACGGCGTCCCGATCTCGTCCTGCCGACGGTACCGCCGCCCGATGCTCTGCGCGTCATCGTACGACGTCATGAAGTGCGGCCGCAGCAGCGACCACACCTCGCGCGCCGTCGGCACCAGCTTCTCGTTGCGACTCAGCGGCAACACCGCCGCCTTGATCGGCGCCAGACGCGGGTCCAGCTTCAGCAGCACCCGCTTCTCGCCGCGCACCTCCTCCTGCCGGTACGCGTCGACGATGAACGCCAGCAGCGGCCGGTCCACACCCGCCGACGGCTCGATGATGTACGGCACCACGTGCTCGCCCTTCTCCTCGTCGAAGTAGCTCAGCGTCACCCCGCTCTCCTTCGAGTGCTGTTGCAGGTCGAAGTCGCGCCGGTTCGCGATGCCCTCCAGCTCCAGCCAGCCCATCGGGAACAGGTACTCCACGTCCGAGCACGCCGCCGCGTAGTGCGCCAGGTCCGCCTGCTCGTGCGCCGTCAGCCGCAGGTTCTCCGGCCGCAGCCCCAGGTCGACGTACCAGCGCAGACGCTCCTGCATCCAGTACTCGTGCCAGCGCTGCGCCTCCTCCGGCCGCACGAAGAACTCGATCTCCATCTGCTCGAACTCCCGCGTCCGGAACACGAAGTGGCGCGGGTTCACCTCGTTGCGGAACGACTTCCCGACCTGCGCCATCCCGAACGGCAGCTTCTTCCGAGTGCTCGTCAGCACGTTCTCGAAGTTGACGAACATCCCCTGCGCCGTCTCCGGCCGCAGATAGACGACGCTCGCCTCGTCCTCCAGCGGCCCCGCGAACGTCTTGAACAGCAGGTTGAACATCCGCGCCTCGGTGAACTGCCCGACCGCGCCGCAGTTCGGACACCGGTTGTCCTCGATCTCGTCCGCGCGGAAGCGGGCCTGGCAGTTGCGGCAGTCCACCATCGGGTCCGCGAACGTCGCGACGTGGCCGCTTGCCACCCAGACCTTTGGGTGCATCAGGATCGCCGCGTCCATCCCGACCATGTCGTCGCGCTCCTGGACGTTGGTCCTCCACCAGGCGCGCTTGATGTTGTTCTTCATCTCCACGCCGAGCGGCCCGTAGTCCCAGGCGCCGGCCAGCCCGCCGTATATCTCGCTGCTCTGGAATATGAAGCCTCGCCGCTTGCACAGCGACACGATCTCGTCCATATCGACGCTGTTCATCGTTTCCGTCACGTCTGACCTCGCACTCTAGCCTGCTCTTGAGGCGTTGGGGGATGCCTGAAAGGTAGCAGTTTCGTCGCGGAGAGTCAAAGACGAGCCAATCCTCCTTGACAGCCTTCTACGGCGGACTTACCATCGTCTTAGAGGAACAAAACACCACCTCGACGGAGGCGGAGATAACGCGGGTCGCGACAGCGCAGGGAAGTCTGTCCGCCGCGTTTCTGTTCTCGACAACCGGCATTATGCTAAGGGGGTGACGTCGTGAGGTTCTTCATCGGTTTCCTGCTCGGACTGACAATCGGCGCCTCAATCGGACTTGCCTTCGCGCCCGAGCCCGGCGCGCGGACCCGCGCGAAAGTAATGGACCGAATGCGGGAGAAGAGTCAGGGCTCCCCCATGGAAGAGCCCATGGAGGAGATGAGGGAGCAGTTCCAGTAGCCCCTTCTCGTCTCGCTAGGAAGGCAGGCCCTTGGCCGAAGACCAGCTCAAGCTGGTAGTCATCATCGCGTCTGACGTCGACGGGGACCGGCTGATCAAGCGGCTGGTCCAGCGGGGCTGCCCCGCGACCAAGGTTGGCGGCGTCGGCGGCTTCCTTCGGCGCGGCAACTCGACGATACTCTCCGGCGTTCCCGCTCGCGATGTCGAGTCCGTGCTCGAAGTCGTCCGCGAGGAGTGCCACGCCCGCCAGGAGTTTGTCCCCGTGCAGACCCTGCCCTTCCCCGGCGACAGCGCCACGTATGCCGATCCGCTGGAAGTGCGCGTTGGTGGGGCAGTCGTCTTCGTCCTGAACGTGGACCGCTTCGAGAAGACCTAATGTAGCCGCGAAATCCTTCGGGGGAGGGGTCGCGCGTCTGCAGGGCGGCGACTCCAAGCCAACAGAGGCGGTATCCACGGGAGGCTGCGGGATTCATCCCGCAGATCTTGCCCATTCCTGAACGTGGACCGCTTCGAAAAGACGTAAGGTCGCGGCCCTTTGCGCGACCAGCCGGCATGCCGAGACGACCTCGCCCTAATGGAGCGCCCGGAATTCGTGCACTAAATGCGCGTCGAGTTGTGTGCCCGCCGCGCCCGTCATCACTTTCAGCGCATCCTTCTCGCTGAGCGCTCGCCGGTACGGCCGGTCTGAGGTCAGCGCCACATACACGTTGGCCACGGCGATGATGCGCGACTCCAGCGGTATAAGGTCGGTGCCAAGCATCTCCGGGTAGCCCTTGCCGTCGGGCCGCTCGTGGTGCCCGCCGACCCATTGCGCCGCCTCCTCCATTCCCGACAAGTTCTCCAGAATCAGCCGCGAGTAGCTGGGGTGACGCTGCATAAGCTGCATTTCAGTGAGCGTCAGGATGTCGGGCTTCCCCATGATTCGTGCCGGCACCGATAGCTGGCCGATGTCATGCAGCAACGCCGCCAGCCGGATAACCTGCACGTGGTCGGAGGAAAGACCGATTGCTTCCGCCAACTGGCCCGCGATCTCCGACACCCGTGCCGATTTCCCCTGCGTGAAGCGACTCTTGGAGTCGATGACCTCCGCCAGACCCTTGGCTAGGCTCATCACGGCCTTCCAGTTCCACCTGCCGTTCTCCTGACGCCGGGCGAGCAACGACCTCGAGAGCTCCTTGCCAAACAGCCCCAGCCAGAAGTCGTCGCTGCGCGAGAGGACCTTCACCTGCTCCACCAGCTTGGGGTCGAGCACCATCTCGGAAACGTCTTCCAGCTCCGCCGTCAGGCTGCGCCGCGCCACCAGGGAGTTCTGCTCCTCGGCGATCACCGACTCCGCCCAATCCGCCATCGCCAGCACTCTCGAGAGAAGCGGGATGTCGTGCGCCGCCAGCCCTTCTGGATAGCCGCTGCCGTCCCAGTTCTCGTGGCTAGAGGCGATCGTCTCGCCCACCGGCGTCGATAGGCCGAGGGCAATTGCCTTCGCGCCGCCAAGGGATGCGTGTCGGTGGAAGGCGCCGATGATGGCATCCGGAACGGGAGCACGGCAATCGGCAGCCAGCTCTTCCGGCGACTTGCGCGGCGAGGCCGCAAACAGCGCGTTCTCGTTGACGCCGATGATATCGGACAGTTCCGGCGAGACGAGCGGGACGCCAAGATCGTGAAGCAAGCTGGCGTAGTGGAGAGCCGCTTGGTCCGCCTCGGGCAGCTCCAGCGATTGCGCTAGCCTACCGGCGATGTAGCACACGCGGCTGGCGTGGCCGATCGCCCGCCCCTCAGCGAGATCGAGCCCCTCGCTGAATCCCGATATCAGCTCCGCCTTGCTGAGAAGCGGTAGTTCTCCAGGCTCGAAAGTTCCTTCTTGTACATCCGACGTGCTGTAAAGCTCTGCAGGAGAGAGTCCCTCCTCACCCGCTATGGGTGATTTGTGTCGCGTCAATGTTGACCTCGATGGGCATGTGAAAGAGGAGAGACCGCAGTCGCTCCCGGGTTGTAGTTGTCCCAATCTGAATATCGGCAGGCGGCGCGAACAACGCAGACCAGACGGTATGTAGAAGGACGCCAAAAACGGAACTTGCGCCGGCTTCTGCCGCCGTGGACAATAGGCCGAGGAGGCCTCATGATCCTCGAAGCTCTCGTCGTCGGAATGTTCCAGAGTAACTGCTACCTCGTCGGCAGCGAAGCCACAGGCGAAGCCATGGTCGTGGACCCGGGTGACGAAGGCAGTCGCATCCTGAAGACGCTGGAGCGGCGCCATCTCAGCGCAAAGCTGATCGTCGTCACCCACACACACATCGACCACGTGGCGGCGCTGGAGGAAGTGCGAGAGGCGACCGGCGCTTCGGTTGCCATGCACCGGGAAGCCTTCGACTCCGTCCAGCGCGACGCGCCTCTCCTGCGCATGATGCTGGGCACGCAGCCGCGCCCGTTGAGTCCGCCCGACCTCTTTCTGGAGGACGGCGACAAGCTTAAGGTGGGCGATCTGGAGTTCGAGGTGTTGTTCTGCCCTGGCCACGCTTATGGCCACGTCTGCCTCTATGGCCAGGGGATCGTCTTCACCGGCGACGCGCTGTTCGCCGGCGGCATCGGGCGCTTCGATCTGCCGGGCGGCGACGGCAGGCTGCTGCTGCGGAGCATCCGCGAGAAGTTGCTGACGCTACCGGACGAGACCGTCGTTCTCCCCGGTCACGGCCCCTCGAGCACGATCGGCGAAGAGAAGGCGACCAACCCCTTCCTGCTCTATCCACGGATGTACATGGGGATCGATCCCGACTAGACGCAGGTTCTGAATGGAAAGAGGAAGGCCGGAACGAATCCGGCCTTCCTCGTATTTCGCCTATTTCTTGCTAGGAGATGAAAAGGGGCGCCAGTACCAGGGTAATGGTGCTGAACAGCTTAACGAGCACGTGCAACGACGGCCCTGCCGTGTCCTTGAACGGGTCGCCGACGGTGTCGCCGACGACCGCCGCCTTGTGGGCGTCGCTGCCCTTGCCCAGCGTCACCCAACCAGAGGAGTCGGGCTCAGAGACACCGGGGGCACCCGCCGCGACGCTCGCCGCGGGCACTTTCAGGAGGCCCGCCTCGATGTACTTCTTGGCGTTGTCCCAGGCGCCGCCGACGTTGTTGAAGAACGTGGCAAGAATGACGCCGCCGATCGTGCCGACCATCAACAGCGCCGCCACTGCCTCCGGCCCGCCTGAGCCTACCGTTTGCGTCGCCGGCAGGGCCTTCAGGATGTCTGCCTTGTAGATCAGCCGGAAGGCTACTCCGATGACGATGGGCGCTCCCACGACCAGCAGGCCTGGAGCCATCATTCCCTTCAGCGCCGCCTGTGCCGTGATGTCGACAGCACGACCATAGTCCGGGCGGGACGTCCCGGCCATAATGCCCGGGTCCTCACGGAACTGCCGCCGCACCTCCTCGATGATCTTCGAGCTCGCCTGCCCGACGGCGCGAATTGCCAGCGAAGCGAACAGGAAGACGATCATCACGCCCAGCAACGCCGAGACGAAGGAGGAGACGTTGGAAATGTCCACCGTGAACGGGATTGTCGTCAAGTCCTTCCCGAAGTAAATCGAGCTCGAATCCTTGGCGAAGTGCTCCTTGACCTTGTCCAGGTAAGCGCTGAACAGTAGGAACGCCGCCAGACCGGCGGAGGCCATCGCGTAGCCCTTGGTTAGCGCCTTTGTCGTGTTCCCGACCGCGTCCAGAGCATCGGTGATGTCGCGCGCTTCCGCCGGCGCCCCGGACATCTCGATAATGCCGTTGGCGTTGTCCGTGATCGGCCCGAAGGTGTCCATCGCGAGGATGTAGGCGGCGGACATAAGCATGCCCATCGTCGCTACGGCCGTCCCAAATACGCCGCCGTTTGGCAGGTTGGAGTGCGAACCGAGGACGAAGGAGACGATCAGCGCGAGGCTGATGGCGACGGCGGTAACGAGTGTCGTCTCGAATCCGACGGCCGTGCCGACGATGATGTTGGTCGCCGGCCCCGTTAGTGACGCGTTGACGATCTCTTTCACCGGCCGCCAGCGTCCCGCCGTGTAGTACTGCGTGATATAGACGAAGAGCACGCTGGTTGCTATTCCGGTCAGGCCGCAGAAGAAGAACCAGTACCAGTGATCGGCCATCATGATCTTCGTGACGAGCGCCATAAAGCAGATGGATATGGCCGTAACGACATAATATCCGTAGTTGAGAGGCGTCATCGGGTCCTGCTTCTCCTTCGTAAAGAAAGGGACCGTCATGATGCCGATGCCAGTGGCGATGAT
>JBEKXP010000092.1:0-8215 GCA_049511815.1 Dehalococcoidia bacterium | reverse complement strand
ACGCGATGATCCCTACGATGAGGTACTCGAAGTTCATCGCTCCCCCTTCTAGCTAGATGCGATCAATTGCGAATACTAGCACACCTGCGATTGCCATGAACACTGTGGCGATGACAATCATGGCTATATCAGCCATTATCTTGCTCCTGCGTTCCATCTGGAGCATTTTTCCGCCTGACGCGCAGGACGATTGAGGTCCCGCTAGTCTGCGTCTCCACGTCCAGGCAGTACTCCTCCGTCAGCCGCCTGGCCATCGCTAGGGCGAAGCGCGCGCTCTCGGGGTCGTCGACGCCGTGCGAGATGGTCACGCTCTCGACGACGGACGGATCCGTTGCGAGAAGCGCTTCGCAGGCCGTCCAGATGAGCCCTCGCAGGGTTTGTTGTGCGGTCTGCGCTGTTGTTGTCCTGTAGCCGGTCATCGTCGCACCACCTCCAGCGCCATTGTGGACGACGACGGGTCAACGACGCCTAAATAAAGACGGTGCTGCGCTCAAAATCGGCTCAATATGATGGGACGGGCCGAGTTGCGGGCAGGACGACGGGGCGCGGCGCGACGAGCGAAGCGAGGAGCGCAACCAAGAACGCGATCGGCGCACGTGACACTGCCGTTGCGAAGATGTCATGGGTCGTCGACGCAACAAGAGGCAGATGGCGGCGTGAATTTGGGGGTTCTCCAAAGAGGGCGCAACTCCGAAGAGTTGGGGGGCGAATGGCCCCGCGTCAGGAGGCGGGCTTCGTCTCCTCTTTCGCTTTGTCGATGATCTTCTGCGCCAGGTGCGCCGGCACTTCCTCGTAGTGGTCGAACTTCAGCTGGTAGTGGCCGCGACCCTGCGTTATCGAGCGCAAGTCCGTCGCATAGCGCTGCACCTCCGCCAGCGGCACCAGCGCCTCGATGACGCTGTAGCCGTCCTGCGGCGATATCCCCAGCACCTTCGCGCGCTTGCTGTTCAGATCGCCCATGGCGTCGCCGGTGTTAGCTTCCGGGACCGTGACGCGAAGAGTCATGATCGGCTCGACGAGGATGGGCTTGCCCTGATTCACGCCCTGCCTCAGCGCCGACGAGCCCGCTATCTTGAACGCCATCTCCGAAGAGTCGACCGGGTGCTCCTTGCCGTCGTAGAGTGTCACCTTGACGTCGACGAGCGGGTAATGCGCTATCACGCCCTCCTGCATCGCCTCAACGACGCCCTTCTCGACCGCCGGAATGTACGTCTTGGGCACAACACCGCCGACGATCTTGTCCTCGAACTGGAAGCCGCTTCCCCGCGGCAGGGGCTCCAGCTTGATGGCCACCCGCGCGTACTGGCCGTGACCGCCGGTCTGCTTCTTGTGCGTGTACTCTGAGTTGCTGGCCGCCGTTATCGTCTCTTTGTAGGGCACCTTCGGCGTCGTCAGTTCCAGGCCGACGCCGAACTTGCGCTGCACCTTCTCAACCGCGACCTCCAGGTGCGGCTCGCCCAGTCCAGAGAGGATCGTTTCGTTAGTGTCGGCGTCGCGGTGGACGCGCAGCGTCGGGTCTTCTTCGACGATGCGGCTAAGCGCCGCGCCCATCTTGTCGAGGTCGGCCTTCGTCTTTGGGTGGACGGCGGCGCTATAGGCGGGCGTCGGGAAGGTTATCGGCGGCAGGACGAGCGGCTTCTCTTTTGTCGCCAGGGTGTCGCCGGTCGAAGTCTCCGCCAGCTTCGCCAGCGCGCCGATGTCGCCGGCGACGAACTGGGGTATCGGCTCCTGCGCCTTGCCGCGCACGATGAAGAGCTGTCCAATCCGCTCCATGGTCGATTTGTTGGAGTTCCAGGCCTGCGAGTCGCCCTTGAGGACGCCGGAGTAGACGCGGAGGTAGGTGAGCTTGCCGACGTAGGGGTCGGCCGTAGTCTTGAAGACGAGCGCGG
Source organism: Dehalococcoidia bacterium (assembly GCA_049511815.1). Taxonomy (GTDB): domain Bacteria; phylum Chloroflexota; class Dehalococcoidia; order DSTF01; family JALHUB01; genus JALHUB01. The sequence continues at coordinate 6,326 of JBEKXP010000092.1, read as the reverse complement.
CCAGCGGGCCGGCCGAGTCGGCCTTCACTTCCTCCTCCTGACCGGTCGAGGCGTTCTTCGCCTTGATCGGCGGGCGCTCCTTTGGCGAGGGGAAGTGGGCGGCGAGCGTGTCGAGCAGCGGCGCCGTGCCGATGTTCTTCGCGGCCGCGCCGACGAGCACGGGCACGACTGCGCCGGAAGCGATGCCGCTGCGCAGGCCGCGCGTGAGCTCCTCCGCCGTCAGCTCCGTACCGTCCAGGTACTTCGTAAGAAGCTCGTCGTCTGTCTCTGCGACGGCCTCCACGAGCTGCTCGCGGTAGCGCGTCGCCTGGTCGGCTAGCGAGTCGGGCACGGGGCCCTCCGTAGCTTTCTCGCTTGAGTACGCCTTCATCGCCAGCAGGTCGACGACGCCGCTGAACGAGGCTTGGGCGCCGATTGGGACCTGGAGGGGGACGCATTTCTTGCCGAAGAACGACTGCACCTGGGCGAGCGCCTGCGCGAAGTCGGCGTTCTCGCGGTCCATGCGGTCGATGAGGACGGCGCGGGGCAGGCCGAGCGCGTCGGCAGCGGCCCAGGACGTCTCGGTGCCGACTTCGACGCCGGCAGAGGCGTCGACGAGGACGACGGCGGCGTCGGCGGCCTGGACGGCGGCGCGCATTTCGCCGGCGAAGTCCGCGTAGCCCGGCGCGTCGATGACGTTTATCTTCTTGCCCTTCCACTCGCAGGGAAGGAGGGAGAGGTTGATGCTTATGGTGCGCTTGATCTCGTCGGGGTCGTAGTCGGAGGTGGTGGTGCCGTCTTCGACGCGGCCGAGGCGGTTGATGGCGCCGCTTGCGGAGAGGACGGCCTCGGCGAGGGTGGTCTTGCCGGTGCCGCCGTGGCCGATGAGGACAACGTTACGGATATCCTCTGTCCTGTAGTCTTTCATGGGGGGACACTCCTGTGCTTGCAGGCTGCAGGAGTATGTTAAACGAATGGGAGAGCAGGGACAAGGAGATGCGCCGGGAGGGGGGAGGCGAGGGCGTCTAATTGACCCATTGAATTCAATTGTTTTTTCGTCATTTTCTTGAATCTAGACGGGAGCGAAGTGAATCTAGAAGATGACGCAAAAATGCAGCGAGAACATCGGGTCCGGGGACGGACGGGCGAAGCGCGGGCAGAAGCGAAAGACCTTGTGTTTCACCACCGCGCCCTAAAGGACGCGGCATGGGTGGGATGGCGGATGCGAAGCGTTGCATTGGACGGTGGCGTGTTCAAGGGATCAAGGCCGGGTCGGGATGCGGAATGGCGGGAGGTCTGAAGACCTCCCCTACATGGTGCGTTCCATCGCAAGGATAGCAGAGTCTAGGCGCGGTTGTAAGGGGCTCGCGGCACTCGACGGGGCAGCTATGAACGCGCCCTTGGTGGCCTGCGGACGGCGAAGCCGCCGATGCCGATCGCCAGGCCAAGCGGGGCCAGGGCGAGCGACAGCCGAAGCCAGGGGATCGCGCCGCTGCTGCCGTCGCCTTCGCCGGTGGCCGGCGCGGTCAACGCCGGCGCCGGGGCGGGCGTTTCCGGTGGCCCGGGCGAAAAGACGTTGACAGCGACGACTGAGCAGTCGGGCTGACGCGGCCCTACAGCCTGCAGGATGAGACCCGGGGTCACACCGGCAAGGCTTTGAACAGGGCCGATCCAATTGGTCGCGGAGTCAACGTGAACGGTCAGAGTCTCACCGGTCGGCCTGAGCAGCGTGTCCGTGGCCGGGCCGGCGAAACCGTCCGGCAGGACGGTATCGACATGAACGTAGTCGTTGATGATTTCCCCCGGAGTGCAGGTCGGCGTCGGCGACAGCAGGACGTCAACGGGCACGAGGCTGTCGGTGGTGGTGCCATCGCCGAGCTCACCGATATCGTTCGCGCCCCAGCACTTGACGCCGCCGGAGGACATAAGGGCGCAGCTATGGAAGTCGCCGACGGCGATAGCGACGACGCCGCTCTGGAGTCCAACCACGTCGGCGGCGTTCGAGCGGCTCGCGGTGGTCCCGTCGCCGAGCTCGCCTGAGATGTTCTCGCCCCAGCACTTGACGCCGCCGGAGGCTGTGAGGGCGCAGGCATGGCCGCTTCCGAGGGCAAGCTGCGTCACCGGTTCGTCGAGCCCGGTGACAGTTAGCGGAGTGCGGCTGCAGGGAGAATCGAAGCAGAAGTCCTTCGCCTGCGCGCCGAGCTGACCGAAGAGGTTCAGCCCCCAGCACTGGACGGAGCCGTCGGCGATGATGGCGCAGGTGAACTGCCCGCCGGCGACGACGGAGATCGCCTTTCCGGCCAGCTTGTGGACCTCGAGCGGATTGGCGCTGCAGGGAGTGCCTTTGGCGCCGAGCTGGAGCTGACACTTGTCGTCTGAGATAGCGCCAAGCTGGTCGTAGAAGTTCTGCCCCCAGCAGCGCACAGTGCCAAACGAGGTCAGCGCGCAGGAGTGCCCGCCGCCCGCAGTCACGGCGACGACTCCTCGCTGCAAACCGATGACCGGTGAGGGAAGGGGATTTACGAGCGTTGGGCCGTGCTTGCCGTCGCCCAGCTCCCCATCGGAATCACCGCCCCAGCACTCGACGCCGCCCTGAGCGGTGAGGCCGCAGCCGTGGAAGCCCCCCATGCGGATGTGGGTCAGGCCGGCGAGGGCCGTCGCCGGGACGGGGGACGGGCTCGAAAAGTAGATCTGGCCGGTACCCAGAAGGCCGAACTCGTTGTCTCCCCAGCACCAGAGCTGAGCGCCATCGAGCGCGCAGGCTGTCGCAGCGCCCGCCGAGAGCGCGGTGACGTTCTGGTCCAGATTGGCGACCCTTACCGGGCTCGTCCGATGAGTCAGGCTGCCATCGCCGACCATACCGACGTTGTTGTTTCCCCAGCAGGTCACGGTACCGTCGATGAGGGCGCAGGTGGCGGCGATACCGGCCACGATTGTGTTGCCCTGGGTCGGGCTTGCGGCGGAGGTATTAGCGGATGCGAACAAACCAAGCGCCAGCGCCAGCCCGACGATTGCGGAGAGTCTCATGTTGCCCGCCTTCGGAGCGCGAACCCGCCGATGCCAATCGCCAGGCCAAGCAGAGCCAGCCCAACTGACAGCCGGAGCCAGTGGCTCGGGCCATCCGGCCCGTCGCCGACGATGCCGGCGCGGATGGCGCCGCCCATCGACGGGAAGGTGAGGTTGAGATGCTGGTAGTCCGTCATGCCGCCGTACCACTCGTGCCACACCCCGGTCTCGTTTGCCGTGGCGACAACGTTGCCCTGCGTATCGAGCAGTTTGAACGTTATCGGAGCGCCTTCGACGCCACAGCCGGGCTTCTGATACGCGGAGAGGACTGCGTCCGTGTAGCCGGTTAGTTGACCGTTGCAGGGCGGGCCAAGGGCGTCGACGAGTTTTGGCCATCCGCAGGGAACGTCGTCGATGAAGGGGACAATCTGTCTCTCAATCTGCTCTTCGCACGTCAGCGAGGTTTTGCCGCTGAAGAGGGCGAAAGGCGGGCCGGCCATGAGGTTCAGGGCGGTATCGGTCCCCGCGTGCCAAATCGCCGTTGTCGTGCCCTGGCGGTCGCCAATCATGAAGGTGAGGTGATTGCCCTCGGTCCCGCAGTGGGGAATGACAGCATCGGATACGACGTCCAACTGGTAACTAGGCGGAACGTCCGCGATTGGTGGCGGCCCGCCAGTGCCGCAGACGACTTCGCCTATTCTCGCGCTGACGGGGGCCTTCACGATCTGGGCGTCAACCCACTCCTCGCCGTGGAAGCGGGCGATTTGCTGGGGTGATGGAGTGGCCGTGGCGGTCGGCGTGGAAGTGGCGGTTGGAGTTGGAGTTGCGGCGTGGGCGGTGGCGGCCGTGAATAGGACGGGCAGGGCGAGAATGGCGAGCGGCAACGTTGCGCGGAGCTTCATCTGCGGGCCTCCTTGAGACGATGTGGAGGCGGTCTTATTGATACAACGCTATGCTCGCAGAAAAGTTAACGCCTGGAGGAAATAGCGTAGGGCAGCGGAAGGACCCGCGACGCCGAGGCTGGAAAGCCTCGGCTACGATGAACACAGGAGCGGTTGGCGCAGGAGACTCACTCAGTCGACTCGAAGGAGCGCATGGCCAGGAGCAGCATGACGATGGCAAAGACGGCCAGGATGGCGATGTCCTCCATCGTACCCAGGTGATAGCCGCCGATCTGAATCCCCGGCGCCAGCGTGGAGCCGAGCAGCAGGCGTCGCAGCGGGTCGACGCCGTAGGCCACCGGGTCCAGCCGCGTCACAACCGCCATCCAGCGGGGGAGCTGTCGCAACGGGAAGAAAGCGCCGCTCAGGAAGAACATCGGCATCACCAAGAAGTTGATGATCATCTGGAACGACTCCATCGTCTGGAGCCGCGAGGCGATAAGGATGCCGACGGAGGCGATGGCGAAGGCGACGAGGAACATCAGCGCCAGCAGCTCGACTATGAGAAGCGGGTTGAGGCTAATGCCGATGATGGGCGCCAGGATGATAAGGATGGCGCCCTGGAACATGGCGATTGTGCTGCCGCCCAGCGCTTTGCCCAGCACGACGGCCGCGCGACTGACCGGCGCGACCAGCAGCTCGCGCAGGAAACCGAACTCCCGGTCCCAGACGATGGACATGGCGCTGAAGATGGAGGTGAACAGGACCGCCATCGAGATGATGCCGGGGTAGAGGAAGCGCACGTAAGAGACGTTGCCAAGCTGCTGCGTCAGTCCGGCTCCCAGCGACGCGCTGAGGCCGGCGCCAAAGACGATGAGGAAGAGGAGCGGCTGGCCCAGCGAAGCGACGATGCGGGCGCGGTCGCGGGAGTAGCGGAGGACGTCGCGGTACCAGATGATGTAGATGCCGCGGAGGTTCGCCTCCAGGCCGGCGTATCGCTCCGGCTGGCCGTTAATCGTTGGTGCGTAAGTTGTCATTCTAGCGCCGTCCTCCTCTCCACATGCGTCCCATCGTGCGAGCGGTGGCCATCGGGTCCGCTTCTTCGTCGCGGATCACGTGGCCGGTCAGCTTCAAGAAAACGTCGTCCAGCGTTGGCCGGTGAAGGTCGACCGATTCAACGGGGACCGCCAGCTCGTGGACGACTCTCGGGATGAACTCCGCGCCGTTCGGCACCTCCAGTCGCAGCCGCCCGTCCTGGCTCTGCGGCTCCAGCCCGTAGCGCTCGCGGATGTCGGCCGCCGCCTTCTCGTTGTCGGGCGTGCGCAGGCTGACGATGTCGGCGCCGACCATGCGCTTGAGCGCGTCGGGAGTGTCGAGCGCCACGATCTTGCCGCGGTCGATGACGGCGATGCGGTGGCAGTGCTCGGCCTCCTCCATGTAGTGCGTGGTCATGAAGAGGGTGATGTCATGAGCGCGCTGGAGCTGGAGGATGTGCGTCCAGATGTGGTCGCGCGTCTGCGGGTCGAGGCCGATGGTCGGCTCGTCGAGGAAGAGCACGCGCGGGTGATGGATGAGACCGCGCGCAATCTCGAGCCGTCGCTTCATGCCGCCGGAATACGTCTTTACGACGGCGTTGCGCCGGTCCCACAGCTCGACGACACGCAGCACCTCTTCGATGCGGCTGTTTCGCTCGCTGCCAGGCACGTTGTAGACGTGGGCGTGGAAGCGCAGGTTCTCGAGGCCCGTCAGCTGGACGTCGAGGCTTGGGTCCTGGAAGACGAGGCCAATGGACTGGCGGACGGCGTTTCGCTGGGTCTGCACGTCGTAGCCCGCCACCCTGGCGCTGCCGGAGGTGGGACGCAGGAGCGTGCAGAGGATATTTATGGTTGTAGTCTTGCCGGCGCCGTTCGGCCCGAGGAAGCCGAACACCTCGCCTTCCTCTACCTCGAAGCTGACGCCGTCGACCGCTGGTATGGAACCGAAGTTCTTGCGGAGATCGGCTACTTCTATGGAATTCATGAATCTATTATAGCCTTACTCCGTCTTAGCTTCGCCCTTCTGCGTCTCCACTTCCGACTCCGCCGGCTTCTGCTGGCGGAGGATCTCTTCGATCTCCCGTCGCGCCCGACCGATCACGTCGCGCATCTGGCGGATCGTCGCTGGATCAGCATAGTGTCGACCGCGCTGCCGAAGCGTTTGGGCAAATTCGTGGAACTCCTGCTTCATCTCGTGCAGTTCGACGCGGACGTTCGGGTTCCACCAGGAGCTGGTGCGCTTTCGGATGCCTTCGACGGTCTCCTTTTGCTCTACGAGGAAGGCTTTGCCCTCGTCGGTGATCGAGAAGACGCGCTTGCCGTCCTGCGGGGTCGAGGTCACGTAGCCCATGTCTTCGAGCATCTGGAGCGTGGGGTAGACGGCGCCGGCGCTGGGCGTGTAGGCGCCGCCGAAGCGCTCTTCCAG
>JBEKXP010000091.1:0-8328 GCA_049511815.1 Dehalococcoidia bacterium | reverse complement strand
CGATGTCTGACGTCGACCACCAGACGTCGTTCTCCTTCAGTCCGAACAGCCAGTTGGCCATGCTCCACGTGTGCACCTGGTAGCCACCGTGTGTATGCACCGCCAGCTTCGGCTTGGCCGTCGTGCCGGACGTCGGCAGGATGTAGGCCGGCTCGTTCGCCTCCATCACCTCAAAGCCGTCGTCCTGGCCTTCGCCGAGCGCCAGGAACTCGTCCCAGGTGATGTCGCGACCGGCCCGCATCGGAATGTCGGCGTCGCTGCGGCGCAGCACGACCACGCGCTCGACGACCTGGTCCGCGCCCTCCGCCAGGCAGGCGTCGACCATGTCTTTCAGCGAAACGTCTTTCCCCTTGCGGTAGACGATGTCCGAGGCGAAGATCGCCCGCGCACCGGTGCGGGTGACGCGGTCCGCGAAGGCCGCCGCGCCGAAGCCGGCGAAGATGGCGACGTGGATGGCGCCAATGCGCACCGCCGCCAGCATCACCATAATCGCTTCCGGGCAGGTCGGCATGTAGATGGCGATCCGGTCGCCGCGTTTGATCCCCATGCCGCGCAGGGCCGCCGCGACGCGCTTCACCTCGTGGAGAAGCTGCGCGTAGGTGTAGACCCGCCTGCCGCCGCGCTCGTCCTCAGCGATTAGCGCCGCGCCTCCGCCGTGCCCGCGCTCGACGTGGTAATCGAGACAGTTGTAGCAAAGGTTCGTCTTGCCGCCAACGAACCAGCGGAACGTGGGCGGCGTCCATTCGAAGGTCGTGTCCCACTTGCGGAACCAGGGGAGCTGGTCGGCCGCGTCGGCCCAGAAGCGCTCCGGATTGTCGACGGCGGAGCGGCAGAACTTGCGCACCAGCGGGTTGATCACTTCCATCGGTCTACCTCCATGAGCGAGCGGTTGCGGTGAGAGAATGCTACTCGGCAACCCATCAGTCGTCAACGCCGTCGACAGCCGAACCGCCGGCGTCAGCCCCGTCGAAGGGCTGAACTTGACCTCAGCCATTGACGATAATAACGTGACGACGTATTTCTTGCAGGATGGGGTTGGGTCCAAGCGGGACGAACGGAGCGGCCTGCAACAGGAGACTATCATGCGCAAGAAAATGTGCTTCTTCGCTGCCGCTGTAGCGCTGCTCGCGTGCGCCTGCGGGGGCGACAGCGGTGGCTCAACATCGCAGAGCGCCACGCAGAGTCCGATTCCGACTTCGGTTCCGACCGCCGCGCCGCCGTCGGTGTCTCAGTCAGACCTTCCCGGCATGGTTCTCACGGCCGATGACCTCTCGGCTCCCTACGGCGACTTCGTGTTGGACCCCACTACCTCGGGGGTTCGACCTCGCGACGTCGTGATCAATGACGCCTGCGATCCGCAGCGGCAGGCGCGGGAGCTGGATTCAACGAACTGGGTTGCCGAGTACGCCAGCGAGTGGGGCCCAGCCGACGAGACAGCCGTCGCCCCCGATGGCACCTTCATAATCAACTCGAGCGTCGATCTCTTTCAAAACGAAGCAGGGGCCGCCGCCGCCTTCCAGGACATGATCGCCGATGAGCTACGGTGGGCGAACTCTCAGTGCAACGGCGCGAATATCGGCTCAGTGGAGGCTTTCGACTTCCCGACCATCGGCGATGAGTCCTGGGGAGCAAATGCCACGGCCACGTTTTCTGGCGTAAGTGGTCTCGTCTCCGCGGTCATGACGAACGTCATATCAAGACGAGGTCAGGTCGTAATCAGCGAGAATACCGTCCGATTTGGTGGGCAGGGCCTCCCTGACGAAGCCGTTCGTCTGGCCAGGCTGATCGTTCAGCGAATGAGCGGCTCCCCGAATCTGTAGAGGACCGTCTTTATCCGGTAAGTAACAGGATAATCACCATGCGTCAGAAAATATGCTTCTTGGCCACTGTCTTTGTGACGCTGCTGGCATCGGCTTGCGGCGGCGGCAACTCTGCACCGCAGAGCGTCATGGTGGATGCGACTCCCACGCCACAGCAGGTATCTCAGACAGACCTTGCCAACATGGTCCTGACGCTTAGCGACCTCGCGGCCCCGTATGCTGCCTTTGTCCTCGACCCTGCCGCCTCCGGGCCGCAGACTCGAGACAATGTCATCAAAAATGTCTGCGATCCCCAAAGGCAAGCGTCGGAGCTCGACGCAACCGGCTGGGTTGCCCAATATAACAACGAGTTCGGTCCCGCCACGGGAGGATCGCCTGCTTCAGACGGCACTTTCCTGGTCACCTCGGGTGTAGATCTCTTTCAAGACGATAGCGGCGCCGCCACGGCCTTTCAGAACACCGTCACCGAAACGCTGCAATGGGCAAATACGTCCTGCAAGGGCCTGAATATCAGCGTTGTACAGAAGTTCGATTTCCCCACAATTGGCGACGAATCGTGGGGAAGCAACGTCAGCTTCACCGTTCCCGGCGGAAACCCGAATCAATCCGGCATCGTCACAACCGTCATTTCAAGAAGGGGACGCGTTATTGTAAACGAGAGTCTCGTCCGATTCGGCGGCTTCGGCCTTCCCGACGAAGCTGTTCGCCTGGCTCGGCTGATCATCCAGCGAATGAGCGGCTCCCCGAATCTGTAGAAGAATCGCCCGTCACACCGGCCCCGTCTCTTCATTCGCAGCCGGCGCGCTGCTATCATGCATCCCGTGGAAGTGAAAGACAAAGTCGCAATCGTCACCGGCGCATCGTCGGGCATCGGCCTTGCGACCGCCCGCCTGCTGGCCGACCGCGGCGCGAAGGTCGCCCTCGTCGCCCGCTCCGTCGACAAGCTGGCGGCGGCCTCCTGTGAGATGCCCGATTCTCTCGTTGCCGCCGCCGACATGAGCGTCGAGAGCGAGGTGCGCGACATGGTGCGACGCGTCGAAGCGCACTACGGCCGCATCGACGTCCTCGTCAACAGCGCCGGCCAGGGCTACGACGCGCCCGTCGAGCACACCGACATCGAACAGTTCCGGCGCCTGTTCGAGCTGGACGTCGTTGGGCCGCTGGTCGCCATGCAGTCCGTCATTCCCATCATGCGACGGCAGGGCGGCGGCGCAATCGTCAACGTCAGCTCCGGCACGTCGCTGATGAACCTGCCGTACATGGGCGGCTACTCCGGCTTGAAGCGCGCCCTGAACGGCCTGACGCTCGCCGCGCGCGAAGAGCTGAAGGACGACGGCATCGTCGTGAGCGTGGTCTACCCCTACATGACGGCGACCGACTTCGAGGAGAACACGATCGTCGATAGCCACGTGCCGCAGTGGGAAGGCGGCGGCGAAGGGCTGCGTCCGCCCGATTCAGCCGAGCATGTCGCGGAGTGCATCCTTGGCGCCATCGCAACCGGCGAAGCGGAGCAGTTTGCGCACGACTGGATGAAGCGCCTGAACCCGTAGGTCGCCCTACGCGTCCGGCGACCGGTTCCGCTCCTCAAGCCAGCGGTAGTAGCCGGTGAACTTGTACAGCGCCCGGCAGGCCCGTTCGATGGTCTTGAACACCGGTATCCCCGCCTTGAGCAGCTTCGCGCTCACCTGTAGCCGGTCCTTTTCGGTCGTCAGTCGCTCCGACGTGCAGCGTATCGCGACGACGAACGGCTGACGGTGCGGCTTCTTCGCGAACCGAACGAAGTACTTCGCCAGGTCGCGGGCGCCACCCCACCACGGCAGATTGCGCGGGAAGACCTGCGCCGTCATCAGGATTATGTCAATCGCCGGGTCTTTGGCGACGGTCTCCACGACACGAAGGAAGTCCTCCGGCCCGCGCAACTGCATCGCCACGTCAAGCGGGTTTCGCACGCTCGTGCCGGCCACGCCGACGAACTCGCGCAACTCCTTTTGAATCGGCTCCGAGATGTCGGGCACCGACAGCCCCTCGCGGACGCAGATGTCGGTGGTGATCACGCCGTTGCCGCCGGCACTGCCGATGAGCGCCGCGGCCCTACCCGTGCACGGCGGCAGCCGGACGAACGCCTGAAGCGTATCCACCATCTCTTCGATTGAGTCGACGCGAATGGCGCCGGACTGCGCGAAGAACGCATCCCAGACAGCGTCCTGGCCGGCGAGCGAGCCGGTGTGCGAGGCGACCGCCCGGGCGCCGGCCGCGGTGAGCCCGCCCTTCAGGATGACGATCGGCTTCTTCGGCGCGATGCGCTGGACCATGCGCAGCAGCTTCCGGCCGTCGCGCACGCCCTCCAGGTACATGCCGATGAACTTCGTCTCCGGGTCGTTCTCGAAGTACTCCAGGTAGTCGGTGCAGTCGAGGACGTAGCCGTTGCCGTAGGAGATAACCTTGCTCATGCGCAGGTTGTAGTCCGGCGCCATGCGCACGAACTCGCTGCCGAGCGCGCCGCTCTGCGTGATCATCGCTATCGGCCCGACTTCCGTCGGCAGCGAGCCCCAGGGCGAGATGCGCCCGCGCGGCGAGTAGATGCCCATACAGTTCGGCCCGACGATGTTCAGCTTGCCCCGCGCGGCTATCTCGCGCAGCTTTTCGGCCAGCGCGGCTCCCTCCTCCTCGCCCGTCTCCGCGAAGCCGGCCGTGAACATGTGGATGTTGTGCGCGCCGCAGTCGATGCACTCCTGCAGCGCCTCCTCCGCTCGCGAGGCGTTCACCGCCATGATGACCAGGTCTGGCGTCTCCGGCAGCGATGCCAGCGAAGGGTAGCACTTCAGCCCCATGATCTCGTCAGCGGACGGGTTGATGGGGTAAAGGTTGCCCTCGTACCCCATGGACATGATCGACCAGATGAACTGGTTGCCGCCGCCGCGCAGTCTGGTTCTCGACGCGCCGAGGACAGCGATGGACCGAGGCGTGAAGGCCATCTCCAGCTCGGGGTTCCAGGCCATGCGGCGTCAGCTCTCCTTCCCTTGTCGACCATCCTGCACGCCGGCAAGGAAGTCGAGGACGATGCGATCGAACTCCTGCGGCGCTTCCAGCGCGGGCGTGTGACCGGTCGGCATCAGCTCGAGCCGGCTGCCGGCGATGACCGCCCTCGCCGCCCGCGCCATGTCAAGTGACATGAAGGCGTCGCGCTCGCCCGCGATTATCAGCACCGGGCAGGACAGCCGGCCCACGTCCGGAGGCAGCGACTTCATGACGGCGCCCCACACGCGGGCGAAGGCGTGCGGATCGTTCACCAGCTTCATCCGCTTGTAGCGCTCGAATAGCGCCGGGTCGCGCTCCTTAAGACCGGGTGAGAACGACGATGCCGTCATCCGCTCCGCCACCGTCCCTATGTCGCCGCGCTCCAGCGCCTCGACGAGCTGCCGCCGTCTCTCGTCGGCGCCCAGCGGTCGCGCGCCCGCCCCGACGCCGCTGCTCGACAAAATGAGCGCCCGCACCATGTCCGGCTGCTCGATAGCGAGCTGGAGCGCGATGCGCCCTCCCATCGAGTGGCCCAGCACGAACGCTCGGTCGATCCCGAGGGCGCGCAGCAGCTCCCGCAGGTCGGCCGCGAGGAGCGAGACGTCTACCTCCGCCTCGCCGAGCTCCGACTCGCCGAATCCTCGGACGTCGTAGGCGAGCACCCGATAGTGGCGGGACAACTCTGGGACCTGCGCCTCCCACAGGCGAAGACTGTCGCCGGCGCCGTGGATGAGGACAAGACATTCGCCCTCGCCGGCCAGCTCGTAGTTCACCAAGATGCCGTTCGCGCGCAGCTTCGGCACGTCTCCTCCGTTTCAGACGACAGGAAAGCTCAAGATGAAACGCGGACAAGATTATTGTGGGTTCACTTTGCGGATGAAGTCAACCGCGGCCGCGCGACAGCAGATGTAGGTGAGGTCTTTAGACCTCCCGCCGTCTTACAGCAGCAGGCTCACCGGCGATTCCAGCAATCGCTTGATCTCGCCGAGAAACTGGGCTCCCAACGCGCCGTCCGTGACGCGGTGGTCGCCGGAAAGCGCGGCTCGCATCACCTCGGCGATCTCGACGGCGCCGTCGTGCGCCACCGGCTGCGCCTTCACCCGCCCGACGCCCAGGATCGCGGCCTGCGGCGGCTGGATTATCGCAATCAGCTCGTCGATCCCGTACATCCCCAAATTGCTGACGGTGAACGTTCCGGCGGCGTACTCGTCCGGCTTGAGCGCGCCCGATTTCGCGCGCTCGGCCAGGCTGCGACTCGCCAGGGCGATCTCGGCGAGGCTCTTGTGGCCGCAATCGAGTATCGCCGGCGCGATGAGCCCCTCTTCCAGCGCGATGGCGATGCAGACGTTCTGCGCCTCTTGCGGCTGGACCTGCTCATCGACGAACCAGCTATTGAACATCGGGTACTTCTGGAGTGCCAGCGCCGAAGCCTTGACCAGCAGGTCGTTGACCGAGATGTGGGCCCGTTCGTCCAGGGCGGCGTTGAGCTCCGCCCGGAAGCGCTGCGCCTCCGTCATCTCGATGTCCACCGCTACGTAGTAGTGAGGCGCCTCCCGCTTGCTTGCCGCCATCCGCCGCGCGATGGCCTGCCGCATCCGGCTGACCGGCGCGGGTGCCGCTTCTCTTACCTCGGGCCGTGCTTCGGCCGGCTTTGGCGGCGGAGGCAGCGCTGCCCGTCCCTGCAGGAACGCCTCGACGTCCTCCCGCGTGATGCGGCCTTCCGGACCGGTGCCGTGTACCTGCGCCAGGTCGACGCCCTTCTCCTCGGCCATGCGCCGGGCGACCGGAGAGGCGTGCACCCGCCCGTCGCCGCGGCCCGGCGGCTCCTGGACTTGCGTCTGCGCGCTGGCGGAAGGTCGGGCTGCCGCCGCCATCGCCGGCTCGCGCTCGCGGGCGGCGGCCGGCGCCCCATATTTCGAAATGTCCTCGTCAGCGGCGCCGAGCACGGCTATCACCTGACCAACCGCAACCACGTCGCCGGGATTCGCCAGCGCCTTCCGGAACACGCCCCCCTCGAACGCCTCGATCTCGATGTTCGCCTTGTCCGTCTCGATCTCCGCTATCGGATCGCCCCGCTGAACCTCATCGCCCTCTTTTTTCAGCCAGCGGATAAGGGTGCCTTCCTTCATGTCGGCCCCCATCTGCGGCATAACGACCTCGTAAGCCATGTTCCTCCTCCTCTCAGCGCATCGCCAGCGCCGCATCGACGATCTGTTGCTCGCTGGGCAGGGCGGCCGTCTCCAGCTCATGTGCGTAGGGCATGGGCACGTCGGCGCCGCAGACGCGGGCGACCGGCGCGTCGAGATAGTCGAAGGCTCGCTCCTGGACGAGGGCGACGATCTCGCCCGCAAAGCCGCCAAAGCACCAGTCGTCCTCCACGACGATCGCGCGGCCGGTCTTCTTGACCGAGCTGACGATGGCGTCGATGTCCAGGGGCCGCAGCGTGCGCAGGTTGAGGACTTCGGCGTCCATTCCCTGACCGGCCAGCATCTCCGCCGCCCGCAACGCCTGGTGCACGCTGCCCGAGTAGCCGATGAGCGTGACGTCGCCGCCTTCGCGCATCACCTGCGCCTGACCGAACGGGACGGAGTAGTCCTCGTCCGGGACTTCGCCGTGAAGGCCGTAAATCGCAGTGTGCTCAACGAAGATGACGGGGCTCTCCTCGCGCAGCGCCGTCTTCAGGAGGCCGCGCGCGTCGTAGGGCGTCGACGGCGTCGCGACCTTCAGGCCGGGCACGTGCGCATACCAGCCCGCCAGGTCGTGCGAGTGCTGCGCGCCGAGCTGGCTACCGCCGCCGCTCGCCATCCGGATGACCAGCGGGACGTTTATCTGCCCGCCGGACATATAGTGCAGCTTCGAGGCGTTGTTGATGATCTGGTCGAAGGCGAGGAAGCTGAAGTTGATAGTCATCAGCTCGATGACCGGCCGAACGCCTCCCATCGCGGCCCCGATGCCGCAGCCGACGACCACCGACTCCGAGATCGGCGTGTCGTAGACGCGCTCCTCGCCGAACTCCTCCAGCAGGCCGCGCGTGACGCCGTAGGAGCCGCCGTAAGCGCCGATGTCCTCGCCCATCAGGACCATGCGCTCGTCCTGCTTCAGCTCTTCTCGCAGCGTCTGTCGAAGGGCTTCCCGAATTGTTGTCTCAGGCATCGCCCTGCTCCTTGTAGACGTTGTCGTACAGCGACGACGCATCGGGCGGCGGGCTCTCTTCCGCAAATTGCGCCGCCTCGTTCACCACCGCCTCGATCTCGTCCTGCAAACGCTTGATGGCGCCGTCGTCGATGACGCCCCATTCGCGCAGCCGCTGCTCGAACAGGACGATGGGGTCGCGGGCGCGCCACTGCTGCACCTCCTCCTTCGTCCTGTAGAACTCCGGGTCGGCCATCGAGTGCCCACGGAAGCGGTACGTCACCGATTCGACGAAGTACGGCCCCTTGCCCTCGCGCGCGTGCTGGGCCGCCTTCCGGACCACGTCGCGGACCGCCAG
>JBEKXP010000090.1:0-8454 GCA_049511815.1 Dehalococcoidia bacterium | reverse complement strand
CCGCGCGGGCAAGATGCCCGCGCTACGCGCAGCGCGGTGTAGTGAGACGCAGCGCGACGCTAGGTCTGGCGGTCGAAGGCGAAGTGAGTGGAACGTTCAGCGGCGGCGGAACTCGCGGGCGAGGTCGTCGGCGCTGAGGTGGACCATCGTCGGCCGGCCGTGCGGGCAGTGCCGCGGGTTCTCCGTTTGCTCGAGCTGACGCAGCAGCTCCCGCATCTCCTCGGCCGTGAGCGTCTGGCCGGCGCGAATGGCGGCATGGCAGGCGAGCGACATGGCGACGCGTTGACGCCTGTCCGGGACGGCCTCTTCGCGGGCCAGGGCGTCGAGGAACTCGACGAGCGACGCGGCGACGTCGGCAGCGGCGAGGGCAGCGGGAACTGACCGAACCAGGAAGCTGCGCTCACCGAAGGGCTCCAGCGCGAAGCCCTGGTCCACAAGCTCCTGCGCCATCTCCTCGACGAGCGCCTGCTGGCGCGGCGCGAGCTCGACGGCGACGGGCTCCAGCAAGCCCTGGGCGTCGGGAGCGGCGCCGGCCTTCAGGAAGCGCTCGAAGAGGATGCGCTCGTGGGCGGCGTGCTGGTCGACGAGGTAGAGCCCCTCCGGGCCTTCGGCGGCAATGTACACCGAGCCGACCTGCCCGAGCGGTCGCAGGGCCGGCAGCGACGGCACGAGCGGCTGCCGCTCGGACGGCAGCACTATGGCGGCGTGTTCGAGCGGAAGCGGCGGCGTCTGAGCGGGCCTGTCGGGAAGAGCGGGACGCGGGCCGCCGGACCACGTCGTCGCGGCGACCGAGGGCAGCGGCGAGCGCTGGGTCAGCGTGCGGCGGACCTCGCGTTGGAGGAGGGCGAAGACCTCTCGCTCGTTGCGGAGGCGCACTTCAAGCTTCGAAGGGTGGACGTTCACGTCGACGTCGGCGGCCGCCAGACGGACGTCGACGACCGCCAGCGGATGGCGGCCGGTCATGAGAAAGCCCTGGTACGCCTCTTCGACGGCGAACGTGAGGGCGCGGTTGCGGACCCAGCGGCGGTTGATGAACAGCGTTATGTAGTTGCGATTGGCCCTGGAGAGCTCCGGCTCCCCTATCAGCCCTTCGAAAGCGGGCAGGACGGAGCGCGAGGAGGCGGACGCGGCCAGCGGCAGGAGGGAGCGCGCGACCTGGTGACCGTACACCCCGGCCGCCGCGTCGAGAGGGTCGCCGCTGCCGGACGTACGCAGGGTGAGACGGCCATCGGTGAGCAGCGTGAAGCGCACTTCGGGGTAGGCGAGCGCGTAGTGGCTGACGACGGAGGCGATCTGCGCTGCTTCGGCGGCGGGTGAGCGCAGGAACTTGAGCCGCGCGGGCTGGCGGGTGAAGAGGTGACGCACGGTAACTATGGTGCCGGGCGGCGTGCCTCTGTCGCCGCTCTCAGCGATCTGTCCGTCGCGCACGGCGACGAAGCGGCCGGCAGCGGCGTCGGCGGGACGCGAGAGCATCTCGACGTCGGCGACTGCGGCGATGCTGGGCAGCGCTTCGCCGCGGAAGCCGAGGGTGGATATGGCGTCGAGGCCTTCGTCGCTGAAGAGCTTGCTGGTGGCGTGGCGCTGGAAGGCCAGCGGCAGGTCGTCGGGCGCGATGCCGCAGCCGTCGTCGCTGATCCGCATCAGGTCGAGGCCGCCTCGACCGATTTCGATGGTCACCTGGCGGGCGCCAGCGTCAAGGGCGTTTTCCAGCAGTTCCTTTACGACAGAGGCCGGGCGCTCGACTACCTCTCCGGCGGCAATCTTGCCGATGAGCTGCGGCGACAGTTTTTGGATTGCGTTCGGACGGCTCATTGACGGTATTCTAGCATAGGTCTGCCGCTTGCTCGGGCGGCTGGTCCTCATGTAACGTAAAGGGTTGCAATGATGGTACGGCGATGAGGTGAGGGTAGTGCCTAGTCGCAACCGCTTATCTCTGTTAGCGCTTCTTCCGGCGGCGGTGCTAGCCGCGTATCTTGCTGTCGCGCCGGCGGGCAATCTTCTGCCCGTTAGCCGTTCGCAGGCGAGCGGTCCCAACGGCCAGCCGGACGCCGTCCCGGGCGAGCTCATCGTGAAGTATCGCCAGCCGATGGCTGCCGCTGCCGAGCGAATCGTGAACAGCGCCGTCGGCTCGAAACAAGTAGCCAGGGCGAACGACCTCGGCGTGTCGCTGGTGACGGTGACGGCCGGCGCTTCCGCGGATGTCGCGGCGCAACGCTATCGCTCCTTGCCGCAGGTGGAATACGCGGAGCCGAACGTAATCGTCCAGGCGGACATGACGCCGAACGACCCGCTCTACAGCCGCCAGCAGTGGTATTACGATGAGATCGGCGCGCCGAAGGCCTGGGACGTGGAGACCGGCAAGCCGTACGTCATCGTCGCTGTGCTGGACACGGGCGTGGACATTACGCATCCCGACCTGCAGGGCGCTATCTGGACGAACCGCGGCGAGGTCGCAGACAACGGCGTGGATGACGACAGCAACGGCTGCATCGACGATGTCCACGGCTGTAACTTCTTGCGCGCCTCAACGCCGCCCGCCACAGCGTCATGCGCCATGGTGTCGGAACCGGACGGCACCATCGACGACGACGACGGGCACGGCACCTTCGTCGCAGGGATCATCGCCGCGCGCGGGAACAACCGAATCGGCGTTATTGGAATGGCACCGGACGTCACAATTATGCCCGTCAAGGTGCTCGACTGCCAGGGGACGGGCACGGCGCTGGCAGCCGCCGAGGGCGTCGTCTACGCGGCGAAAGAGGGCGCCAGCGTTATCAACATAAGCTTCGGGGCGAAACCGGACTCACCGGATTCCGCGACCTTACAGCAGGCGGTCAACCAGGCGCACGACGTCTACGGCGTCACAATCGTCGCGGCGGCAGGGAATACCGCTCTGAGCGGCGATAGCGCCGTCACGGCACCGGCCAACTATCCCAACGTTATCGCCGTGTCGGCCAGTGACCACAGCGCGAGCGGCGGCAAGGCGTTGTTCAGCAACTGGGGTCCGGAGATAGACCTCACCGCTCCGGGCGTGGACATCGTCAGCACCGTCCCGGCGAAGTTCTGCGCGCACATGGGTTGCTTCGGGAGCGAACCGTACGCAAGCTCAGACGGCACGTCACTGTCAACGCCGCTGGTATCGGGAGCGGCGGCGCTGCTCCTGTCGTCGGGGCGCGTGTCGACGCCGGACCAGGTGAAGGCCTTGCTTGAAGACACGGCTTCACGGCTGCCCGACGCGTCTTACCCCAACTGGGACGGATCGGGAATGATCCAGATCGACAAGGCGCTGGCGGGGAAGTCGTACCAGTTGGGGCTGACGGCGCTGACGAAGAATTAAGCCCGCGCGGCAATCAAGGTCCCCCATCGCCGCCCTCGCGCGCCTTTTCCCGCAGATCGTAGAGCTTCGTGATCGCCTCCAGCGGCGTCATAGCGTCGACGTCGAGACGCGCGAGCTCTTCGAGGAGCGGCGACGGCGAGGCGAGGAGCGGCAGTTGCTCGGCAGCGGCCTGGCGAGAACGCGCGGAGGGTCGGCGTCCGTTGGCCTGCGATTCGAGGGCGGCGAGCACGTCGTGGGCGCGCTGAACGACGGCTTTCGGCAGGCCGGCCAGCTCGGCCACGTGGATGCCGTAGCTTCTGTCGGCGCCGCCCGGGACGATGCGGTGCAGGAAGACGATCTTTCCCCCCTCCTCGGTGACGGCCACGTTGTAGTTCTTCACTTTCGGGAGCGTTTGCGCCAGCGCCACCAGCTCGTGGTAATGCGTGGCGAACAGTGTCTTCGCGGCGCGCTCGCTGCGATTGTGCAGGTACTCGACGACGGCGCGGGCGATGGCCATGCCGTCGTAGGTGCTGGTGCCGCGTCCGATCTCGTCCAGGATGACGAGGGAGCGCGGCGTGGCGTTATGAAGAATGTTCGCCGTCTCCAGCATCTCGACCATGAACGTCGACTGGCCGGAGGCGATGTCCTCCTGCGCGCCGACGCGGGTAAAGATGCGGTCGACGATGCCGATGCGTGCCGAGTCGGCGGGCACGAAGCTGCCGATCTGGGCCATGAGAACGATGAGCGCGACCTGGCGCAGGTAGGTGGACTTGCCGGCCATGTTGGGGCCGGTCAGCAGGATGATCTGAGCGCCGTCGTTCGAGAGGTGGACGTCATTGGGGACGAAAGCGCCGACGAGTGCGCGCTCGACCGAAGGGTGGCGGCCGTCGCGGACGGCGATTTCGTCGCCATCCGAAAGCTCGGGGCGGCAGTAGCCGTAGCGCGCCGCGGCCTCGGCCAGGGCGAGATGGACGTCGATGGCAGCGACCGCCGCGGCCAGAGCGAGCAATCGCTTGCCTTCGCCGGCGACCTGGGCGCAGACCTGCCGGAACATGGCGGCCTCCAGCTCGCCGATGCGCTCGCGGGCGTTCAGGATACGGCTTTCGTATTCCTTGAGCTGCTCCGTCACGAAGCGCTCGCCGTTGACGAGGGTCTGCCGGCGCTGGTAGTCGTTGGGCACGAGGGCGAGATTGGCGCGGCTGACCTCAATGTAGTAGCCGAAGACGCGGTTGTAGCCGATCTTGAGCGTCTTGATGCCACTGCGGGCGCGCTCCGCCGCCTCGAGCTCGGCCAGGTAGCGGCGGACATCGCGCGTGACGGTGCGCAGCTCGTCGAGCTCCGGCGAGAAGCCGGCGCGCACAACGCCGCCGTCCTGCGGGTCGCCGGCCGGCTCGTCGTCGATGGCGCGGGCGATGAGGGCGGCCGTCTCTTCGCAGGGATCGAGCGCGGCGAGCATGGCGGTAACGGCTGCGCAGCCTTTTCCTTCGCCGAGCGCGTCGCGCAGGGCGGGCACCAGCTCGAGGCCGCGCCGGAGAGCGACGACCTCGCGCGGGAGGGCCATGCCGCTGGAGATGCGGCTCAGCAAGCGCTCGAAGTCGGGCATTTTCGCGAGCACCTCGCCGGCGACGCCGCGACGGACGGCGCTCTCGTGGAACCAGGCGACGCCGTCCTGGCGCTGTCGGATTTCGTCGGCGTCGAGCAGTGGCTGCCCGAGCCAGCGACGCAGCAGGCGCGCGCCGAGAGCGGTCCGCGTGAGGTCCAGCACGTCGAGCAGCGAGTTGCGGCGGTCGCTGTCACGCGCACCGCTGAACAGCTCCAGGTTGCGACGGGTCTGGGCGTCGAGGAGCATGAAACGGGTCGGGTTGTAGACTGAGAGGCCGGTTACGTGGCCCAGAGCGGTCTTCTGGTTGTCGCGCAGGTACTGGAGGACGGCGCCGGCGGCGCAGGTTGCAAGCGGCAGGCGGTCGCAGCCGAAGGCGGCCAGCGAAGCGACGCCGAAGTGATCGAGCAGGCAGGCGGTCGCTGTGTCGAGCTCGAAGCCGGCGGGCTCGACGCGGGTGAGCGGCAGGCCGGCGACAGGCGGGTCGATGCCTTCGGGGAGGAGAAGCTCAGCCGGCCGCAGGCGCGACAGCTCGGCGGCGATGGCGTCGGCGTCGAGCTGGGCGGTGGCGAACTCGCCGGTGCTGATGTCGACGTAGGCGATCCCGGCTTGCGATGGGTCGCTGGTTCGTCGTCGGTCCCTCGGGTGCGGCGCGACGGCCAGCGCGACCAGGTAGTTGTTGGCGCGCTCGTCGAGCAGGTGTCCCTCGATGACGGTGCCCGGCGTGACGACCCGCACCACCTGGCGGTCGACAAGGCCCTTCGCCGCCGCCGGATCGCCCATCTGCTCGCAGACCGCGACCTTGTAGCCCTTACCGATGAGCCGCGCCAGATAGCCGTCGAGGGCGTGGTAGGGGATGCCGGCCAGAGGGACGCGCAGGTTCTTGCCCATGGGTTTCGAGGTTAGAGTTATGTCGAGTTCGCGCGCACAGAGCTTGGCGTCGTCGTCGAACGTCTCGTAGAAGTCGCCGAGGCGGAAGAGGACGATGGCGTGGGGGTAGCGCCGCTTGATGTCGAGGTACTGGCGTCGGATTGGGGTCATATTGCCTCGGTTGAAGTCGACTGGGCTGGGCGCGGGCAAGATGCCCGCGCTACGCAGGTTACGGCGATCTCAGGCGGGTCGGGTGCGGAGCGCCGACCCTACGGGCTTCGATCTGGCCTATTCTACATCAGGGGAGCGGCATCAGGCAGTGGCGATGGAGGCGATCTTGTCGCCGAGGCGGACGGAGTAGTTGAGGCCGCGGTCCTCGGGGTAGATCTGCGTCGTGTTCGCCAGATAGAGGCCGGGGACCGGCGTCTCGTGCGAGGGAATCGAATCGCCGCACTTTTCCCCCACCGCGCCCTGAAGGACGCGGCATGGGCCGCCCCCCACCCGAAGAAAAGCACGGTCAAGCAGTGGCGATGGAAACGATCTGGTCGCCGAGGCGGACCGAGTAGTTGAGGCCGCGGTCCTCCGGGTAGATCTGCGTCGTGTTCGCCAGGTAGAGGCCGGGCACGGGCGTCTCGTGGGAGGGAATCGAATCGCCGTAGTGCATCGTTATGACGGGCTGGCCGGCGGAATCCTTGAACAGCCAGCGGTCGATGATCCAGTCGCGGGAGAAGGCCGGGTTGATCTTCGTCAGGTGCGGCAGGTAGTAGTCGCTGATCTCGTCGATGCTCATGCCGACGACCGGCGAGCTGCTCTCGACGTAGTTCGACAGATAGAGGACGTTCAGGCCGTTGTATTGCGCCGGCTCGATGTAGTTCGTGTGCTCGATGGCGCCGACGAACGGTACCTCGGGGTCGCTGATGTTCAGCCAGTAGATCGGCGAGAGCGACTGCTTCAGCGTCATGACCAGCGTGCTCGCCCACTGGTACTGGACCTTCTTCAACAGGCCGGCGTAGTCGTCGGGCAGGAAGGGCGCTATCTCCAGGAAGGCAGCGTTGGGCACCGTGGCGATGACGGCGTCGCAGGGGACGGTCTCGCCGCCGGCAAGCTGCAGGCCGCGGGCGCGCCCGTTCTCGACGACGATGCGCTCTACGGGCCGGCCGGCCTCGATGCGGGCCCCGGCTTGTCGAACCCGTTCCGCGAGGGCGTCGATCAGCAGGCCGAAGCTGCCCATCAGGTAGCCGAGCCGCTCTTTCTGCGAGACGCCGCCGCCGCGCGAGGCGAAGCGGAGGAAGATCTTCCCCCAGAACCAGACCATGCTCACGTCGGACGCGCGGGAGCCGAACTTGCCGCGCAGCAGGGGCCCCCAGACGACCTCGTAGTTGCGCTTGCCCGCCCAGCGCTTGATCCACTGCTCGGCGGTGATGCCTTCGTAACGGCGCCAGTCCTTTTGCCGTCGCAGGTAGACGCCGACGAGGCCGAGTCGGACGCGGTCGAGGGGCGAGACGGCGCTGAAGCGGAGGAGGTCGCCGGGCGTAACGAAATTGTAGATGCGGCCGCCGTGGAAAAAGCCGACCTTCGATTCGCGCCAGCTCATGCGGTCGCTGAGACCCACCTCGTCGATGAGGCCGAGGACGTCGCTGTCGCCGCTAAACAGGTGGTGATAAAAGACTTCCAGGCGGTTGCCGCCGCAGTCGAAGGTGCCGGACTGGCCGCCGAGCTGCGGTCGCGCCTCGAAGAGAACGACCTCGTGGCCCTTCTGCGTCAGGCGGAGCGCCGCCGTCAGTCCCGCGATGCCGCCGCCGACGATTCCGTATTTCACGGAGCCTCGCTTTCGTCGCGCAGGGACGGCTGGGAGGAAACTGCCTCCGTCACCGGCGTCGCGCCTTTGCCGCGAAGGACTTCGCCGAGCGACAGGTTGATGGCCCAGAGGGCGTAGAGGCCGACGGCGATGACGGGTAGCAGCACAAGGGCGTGCAGCGCGACGGCGTAGGCGGAAGCAAGGCCCGAGGCAACGCCAAAGTGAATAGCGGTCTGTTGCGCGACGAACTCGAACGGGCCGACGCCGCCCTGAGTGGCGATAACGGCTATCGCCAGGTTGGCGCCGGCGCAGATAAGCAGGTAGATATCGAAGCCGAGGTGGAGGCCGAAGGCGAGGCCGACCATGTAGTACATCGTCGCTTCGAGCAGCCAGGAGGCGACGGAGGTCGCCGAGGCCAGGAACATGTCGATCGGACTGCGGAAGGAGTGAAGGCCGGTAAGGAACGACTCGGCCAGCGCCCTCACGTTCGGCTTGAGTCGCGCCGGGACGAGTCGCAGCGCGAGATCGACGGCGGTGCGGCTCAGGCCCGCGGAAAGGGCCAGGACGACGAGGACGACGAGAAGGAGGCCGAAGATCGCCGTCATCCAGATGGCGATGGTACGCAGCTCGCTGTTGACGCCGGAGACGGCGCCGACGATGAGCAAGATCGGCAAGAGCGTGATGCCGTCGAAGACGCGGTCGACGGCGATTGTTCCGAGGGCGGCCATCTTGCTCACCTTTTCGCGCTCGCCGACAACGTAGGCTCGGACGAGCTCGCCGGCGCGGGCGGGAATGAGGTTGTTCGCCATAAAGCCAATGATGACGATGGGGTAAAGGGCGGTGACCCGCAGCTCACCGAGGGGGCGCATC
>JBEKXP010000089.1:0-8463 GCA_049511815.1 Dehalococcoidia bacterium | reverse complement strand
TCTTTTGTGGTCTCACCCTTTCAACTTAAAAAAATTAGGGGGCGGATATTTAGGGGTAGGGGGCGGCTCACTACGCCGCCCCCGACTCAACGTCTTCTTCCGTTTCCGGCGGAGTGACCGCTGCAGCGCGCTCATACTAGCAAGCGAGCGGCGACTCCGTATCCTGTCTCAGGTCCTATATTCGATTATTCTACTTGGTTACGGTCTCGTGGACTGGGCCACGCCCTGCGGCGCGTACCCCGGTTGCGTGGTCGCTTCGGCCGGCGGGGTTGGCGCCGTGCAGTCTTGGGTCGTCTCGAAGTCAATGACGTCGCCGAAAGGCAACCACTTGAAGTCGTCAGCCGAAGTTCCGGTCGCCTTCACCAACACCTCCGACTCGTTCCAGTCGTGGTCCGTTGGCGACATGCTCTTGGGCGTCCACACTGCTCCGTTATCCCACCTGCAGATCGACTCAGCAGCCTTCAGGAAGTTGGTCCGGGTGAGGTCCGGCCCGGTCTGGATCAGGACCGCCGTCATCGCCTGCGCGAGCGCGTAGGCGGAGAAGGCAATGCTGTTGATCGCCGCGTCGGGTTGGTACTTCTTCATGTTGTTCACGAAGTCCTGGACTCCCGCAATATTTGTCTGGTCGGACTGCGGGCCGAAGGAGACCGTGATCGCACCCTGGATGTTGGCGTAGCCGGCGAGCGCGCCCATGATCTGGGCTGCGTTGACGCCCGTCATGAAGAAGGGGACGTCCCAGCTGAGCGTCGTCCGGGCTTGGGTTATCGCTCCGGCCGCCTGACCGGGCTGGGCGTAGACCGCGACGACCTGCGCACCATCAGCCTTCAGCCGCTGCATCTGGGCAGTAACGTCGGTGACCGTGGCGTCGTAGTACTGAGTCGTAGTCGCAGAGGTGGAGCCAGCATCGCTTAGACCCTGCTTCACGCCCGCCTCACCGGCCTTGCCGAACGAGTCGTTCTGGGCGAGGATGCCGACCTTCTGGTCCTTGTAGTTCTCACCGATGTACTTACCGAGGATAGCGCCCTCTTTAGTGTAGTCAGGGAGCCAGCGAGAGCGTTGAAAGGAGATGGGGTCAACAGTCGCGCTCTCGGATGCCTGGATGAACATGTCCGGGATGCCCTTCTCCTGCAGATAGGGCATAATGGCCAGTTCAACTTCGATGCCAATCGTGCCCATCTCGGCGAATATGCCGTCTTGCTCCACTAGCTTCCTTCCCGCCTCGGCTCCTGCCGGCCCTGTATACTGGCTGTCGCCGATATCCAGGTCGATCTTCCGGCCGTAGATGCCGCCCTGGTCGTTAACGTACTGGAACCAGGCCTTCATGGCGGCCTCTTCCGGCACACCCCAGGCAGCAGCGGTCGTGTTGCTGATGGGCAGAAGGGTGCCGATCTTCACCGACGTGTCGGTCACGCCGACGGTGTCGCCCACGCCCGGCCCCGCAACCGGCGTAGGCCATGCGGTCGCGCCTCCACTTGGGGTCTTACCACTGCTGGCCGTGTTGTTGCTGCTCCCCCCACAGGCGACAAACGATAGTCCAAAGACCATGAATGCCGCTACTGCAACAAGGGCCAAACGACTAGACTTGAACATTCCTTTCACCTCCGTCTGACTTGACTGGAGCGGCGGCGGCATTCCCCGCCTTGCCCGACTGATTCGGCGGGCTTCAGCGACCTCGTTGGATTGCTCTCTGAAGCACGCCAGCCGAAACACGGATGGCCCCGTGGTCTGCCCAAGTTCGGCGCTGCTTGCGCCCCTAATGAAGCCTCCTGCCTCAATCGCTTGAGGTTTCAGTCTCTTTCTGCTGCGACAGTCGGCCCGATCGTTTCTGCAGCCTCGCGAACTTGCCACCGATGTTCGCGTGCTTCAGCTTCTCGATGTTCCCGGAGATGCCTCGCGGCGTGAAGATGATCGATATGATGAGGAGGACTCCGAAGACGGCGCCGCGGAGGGGATCGATGCCGATCCTCGAACCGTAGGGTATGTGGTTGACGAAGAAGTCGGTAATGTCGACGCGGAAGGTAAGTATCAGCGCGGCGAAGATGGTGCCGGTGATAGAAGCCAGACCGCCAAGAACGATCATCACCAGGAGCGTCAACGAGAAGAGGATGTCGAATGAGCTAGGACCGAGATACGCCGCCTGGTAAACGTAAAGAGCGCCGCCGGCGCCCGCATACAGAGAAGAGATGCCGAAGGCGGTCATCTTGTACAGCGAAACGTTGATCCCCATCTGCTGGGCGCCGATCTCTGAGTCGCGCAGGGCAACAAAGGCGCGCCCGAATCGGCTCCGCGTCAGGCTCCACGCCATTGCCGTCATAATGACCGCCGCGGCCATACAATTGTAGTAAAGCCACTGGTCGGCGTTCATATTCAGATTGTTAGCGAGACTGGTGGGCACCTGGGGAAAGCTCACGCGGATACCATTCACGCCGCCGGTCCACTGATCTATCGAGGGATGCTTCAGCACCTGTGGCAGGACGATGATGAGAGCAAGGGTGGCGATCGCCAGGTAAGGGCCGGAAAGCCTGAGCGCCGGGACGCCGATGAGAAAGCCCAGAAGCCCCGTAAGCAGGGCAGCTCCCATCACCGCCAGGAACACCGGGGCGCCCGAGTCCTTCATCAAGATGGCCGCGAAGTACGCCCCCACCGCCACAAAGGCAGCGTGCCCGAGCGATATCTGACCGCTGTAGCCAGTGAGCAGGTTCAGCCCCATGAGAATGATCAGCCAGATGGCAAACCGCGTCGCCTGGAAGTTTCGGAAGCTACTGAGGAAGGGTATACCGGGGATCCGGTACAAGTACGGGAAGATTACAAGCAGGGCCAGTGCGATAGCTATGAAGAGCAGCTTTGGACGGAGGATTGCGCGAACCATTAGACCCTCTGGACAACCTTTCGACCGAATATCCCGTGCGGACGGACCAGCAGAACGGCGATGATCACAACAAAGGCGACGGTGATATCGATGCTGGACCCATTGGGAATATAAGTGCCGGCCATATTCTGGACGACGCCGATCGTTAGCCCACCAACGATGGCGCCGACCGGACTATCAAGCCCACCGAGAACGGCGGCAGCAAATGCGAACAGCAGTACCCCAACCATCATGCTCGGCGACAGGAAGAGCACCGGCGCCAGCAGCATGCCGGCCACCGCGCCGACCATCGACGAAAGCGCCCAGCCCATCGCCAGCATCCGCCCCACCCGTATGCCGACAAGCCTTCCGGCGACACGGTTTTGCGCCGTCGCCCGCATCGCGAGCCCCAGTTTCGTGTAGTTGAAGAAGAAATAGATGAGAAGCATTATCACCAGCGCCATGCAGAACACGCCGATATTCGTGCGACTGATGGCGGCCGGCCCGAGCTTCAGGGGGGCTCCCTTGAAGGCGCCCGGCGTAGGGAAGAACTTCGGTTCGCCCTGCCAGATGCGCAAAGCAAAACTCTCGATGACGGTAAAGAGCCCCAGCGTGACGATGACAGGGTTGAGCACCGGGCCTGTTTCGACCGGCCGTATGATCGTCAGCTCTATTAGCGCCCCAAACGCACCGGCGATCACGAGGGTGATGAAGAACGCCAGCCAGAAGTTCCCGTTCATATTCCAGATGGACCAGGCGACAAAGGTCATGAACATAGCCATCTCGCCCTGGGCAAAGTTCACGATCCCGGTCGAACGATAGATAAGCACAAGCGCCAGGGCAATGATAGCGTAAAGGCTGCCGGTCGAAAGACCGGTCGCAAACTGCTGTATGAACTGGTCCATGGAGCCGACCTCTGAGAACGCCAGGTGTGCTCGGCGAAATACGCTTCTTGCGTCACGCGTACCGGCCGCCACAGAACGCCGATAGGCCGTAGGAAGGGCCGGCGGCGTATCTGCTCCGACGTGACTTGAAGTCTACTACCTGCTTTCCCTTAACACAAGAAACCCAGCCGACCAAAAACCACAAGCGGACATCAGGTGGCAGGGTACCATCCGGCCGCACTTGAGTAAAGCCATTTTCCGATCTAAGGCCATTTCCCCGGCGAATTCGTACCTCTATCCCTCGAAATAAGCGCTTCCCCTATCCCTCGACGTAGTGCGCGCCACCGATAATCGGAGGGCTGCAAGAGAAGTATTGCGCTCAAGACCCCTTATTCGGGTCAGTACGCGGAAGGCAAGGATGGCCGGAATCACCCGCTCAGCCCGCATTCAGGGCCGCGCCAGCGGCCGCGTCGACAAACCGCCCCTCGGACGGCGCTTCCCCGTCGCCCGCTGGGAGCTTGTCGTCCTTTTGGCCATCCTGGCCGTCGCGGCGCTGCTCCGCTTCTGGGACCTGGGCGCCCGCACCTTCCACGGCGACGAAGCGATCACCGCCGGCTTCTCCTGGCAGCTAGCCGACGGTCGCGGCTACATCCACAACCCCTTGACACATGGCCCCTTCCAGTTCCTGGGCACCGCGCTCGTATTCGTCCTCTTCGGCGATAGCGACTACACCGCGCGAGTGCTCCCGGCCCTGTTCGGCACGGCGCTGGTAGGTCTGCCGTTCTTCCTTCGCGGCCATCTCGGTCGGACGGGCGCCATTGTCTCGGCGCTCCTGCTGGCGGTCTCACCCACGCTCCTCTATTTCAGCCGCTTCGCCCGCGAAGACATCTACATCGCCTTCTTCACCCTGGCCATGTTCATCTGTATCTGGCGCTATCTCCAGCAGCCGCGACGCCTATACCTATATATGATCGCCGCGCTCCTGGCCTTAACCTTCGCCACCAAGGAGGTAGCCTACATCATCGTCGCCCTGCTCATGGTCTACCTCGACCTGCTGGCGGCGCGCGAGCTGGCGAAGCAGACCTTCGGCGAGGCGACCCCTGATGCGATTACGGACAGTGGATCTGAAAGCAGCCAGCCGAGCCACTATGAGTTGCTCGGCCTGGCAGATGACGCGTCCGTCAAAGACATCCGGCGCGCCTATCGCCGCCTGGCGAAGGGACAGCGCGGCGACGGCGCCCGCGGCATCGAGCAGGCGTTTACCGTACTCTCAGACGCAGGCAAGCGGCAGTCGTACAACCGACGGCTCGCGAAGATGCGGGCGGCTGTCGGCCGGCCCGATGCTTCGGCGCCGACCGGCGTCGTTCCCCAACTGCGACGCGCCGCCGTCCATGCCGCGTTCCTGCCCGCGACGCCCGTATTGCTTGCTTTCTGGCCGCTTCTCCGCCCGCTGCGCCGTCGTCTGCGGCTGGACGTCTTCCCGCGCGCCGGCCACCTGATAATGCTCGTCGGCTGCCTGACGCTGCCGCTCTTCGCCGCCGCCGTGGAGAAGCTGCCCTTTGTCGGCGACCGCGGCGCCGCCAACCCGGCCGCCGAAGTGCCCGTCATGCACGCCACAGTGCTGACGTTGCTTGCCGTCGCCTTCCTTTTCGGCTTCCTCTGGCGCCGGCAGGTCTGGCTGGCGTCGGCCGCCATATTCTGGGCAATCTTCATCTTCTTCTTCACGTCGTTCTTCACCAACGCCAACGGCTTCTGGAGCGGCACCTGGGGCTCGCTCGACTACTGGCTGGGGCAGCAGGGCGTGGGCCTGGGCAGCGAGCCCGGCTACTACTACTTTATGCTGCTGCCAGTCTATGAGTTCCTGCCGCTCGTCTTCGCGCTGGGGACGGTCATCTTCTGCTTCCTGCGAGGGAAGCGATCACAGCGGCTCATTGCGCTGGCTGCCCTGGGCGTCGTCATCGCGCTGGCGATGGTCGGCGCACAGATGCCGCTAATCGGCCCTTACCGCGCCGAAGCCGGCTTCGTGACGATAATCGCCGCCATGCTCGTCCTGCCGATGGACCCGCTGACCCGCTTCCTTCTCTACTGGACTCTTTCGGCGTTGTTCGCCTTCACCGTCGCCGGCGAGAAGATGCCGTGGCTGAACGTCCACATCGCCTTGCCGCTGGCGTTGCTTGCCGGGCGCTCCATCGGTCGCCTGATCAGCGGGCTCGAGCTGCGTGTCGCCCTGCCGCCGCTGCGACGCTGGGCGCCGCTGGCCTTTGCCTCGCTCTCGACCGCGCTTGCCGCCGGCCTGTTCGTGCTCGCCGGCGCTGAGCGCGGACCCGCCATCGCCGGCTGGCTGCTCGTCGCGGCGGCGTTGCTGACCGTCCTCTGGTCCGGCCGTTCCTTGAGCCTTCAGGCCGGCCTTCGCATCGCCGCAACCGCCCTGGGAGCGGCACTGCTGGTGTTCACCGTGCGCGCCTCCGTCCTTTCGAGCTGGGGGCATCCGAACCTGCTGAAGAACGCGAACACGCTCGCCTCCCGCGACCGCGGCGACACCCCCATCGAGCTGCTCGACTTCGTGCAGACGTCGCCCGACGTGCCCGTCGTGCGGGACGCCATCGATGCCGTGGCGGCCGCCTCCGGTGAAGGCGACCACCTGCCGATAGTGATAGACGCAACCGACGATTTCTCCTGGCCCTGGGCGTGGTATCTCCGCAAATACGATAACCTGACGATCCAGAACATCGACAAGGACTACACGCCGCCGCCGGGCAGCGTCGT
Source organism: Dehalococcoidia bacterium (assembly GCA_049511815.1). Taxonomy (GTDB): domain Bacteria; phylum Chloroflexota; class Dehalococcoidia; order DSTF01; family JALHUB01; genus JALHUB01. The sequence goes on along the minus strand of JBEKXP010000089.1, from coordinate 1,965 downwards.
GCTGGCGAAGTGGCAGGACAACTCCTATCTGAAGATCGATCCGACGCTGTTCACCGAAGGAACGCGCTACCATCACCGCTGGTGGTTCCCGACCGACTACCGGGGGCTGAGCTCGTCGCAAGTCGTGCGTGAGCTCTTCGACGCCAGCGCCTGGGAGACATGGGGGCGCTACCTGGCCGACCGTTCACTGCCACAGGGCCTGCCGGCGCTGGATGCCGTCGTCTACTTCCCCCGCGACGTTCGCTACAGCGAAGTCCTCTCATCGACACTGCACAAGAAGTCGCCGTAACGCGAACTTCGGCAAGACGTCAATTCTCTGCTCAATTCCCCTAGAGAAAGCACTTGCAATTTCTTTTTCGATGTTCTAGTCTGTCGGGGTCTAGACATCCGGTAGAGCTGTTTGGCCTCGGCGCCTCCGTCGAGGCGGGCCGATGACCGAGCCGCGCCGGCTTTTCAAGGAGGTCATCGCCGTGCCATACGAAGAAAAGATCCTTACGTGCCAGGGTTGTGGGTCGGAGTTCGTCTTTTCAGCGGAGGAGCAGGAGTTCTTCGCCACCAGATCCTACACCGAGCCCAAGCGCTGCCCAACCTGTCGCGCCGCGCGACGCAGCGAACGAGCGGCGGGCGGCAGCTCCGTGCGAACGCGGGAGATGTTTGCAGCCGTCTGCGCCGCCTGCGGCAAGGAGACGACGGTTCCCTTCCAGCCGAAGGAGGGCCGGCCGGTGTACTGCCGCGACTGCTACATGACGCGCGGCCCCGATAGTCCGCAACCCGAGCAACTCCAGCCCTAGAGATCGGGGCCTCAGTTCGCGCATCCCTCAACGTGCCACGCCGTGACGACGTCGCCGCTTACCCCTAGACGTAGCCGATGCCCGGCGACAACGGAATATCGCTGCGCATGAAAGTGGCGCTAGCCCGGGCAAGCTCCCTGCCCCCAGAGTCGGATAGCTTCGACTCCGCGATGAACAGACGCCGTGAACGGTGGACGACCTCGCCGACGGCCGTGATCTCTCCCTCTGAAACCGGACGCAGCAGGTGGGCGTTCAACGACGCGGTCAGCATGAATACGTCGGGCACCAGCGAACTGACGGCGAAGAACGCGGCGTCGTCCAGCGCCTTGAAGTAAAAAGCTGCATGGACAGCGTTCGCCGCGTGGAAGAAGTCGCGCCGCACCTCTATCGTTATCACGGCACGTCCTTCCGAGACGCGCATTGTCGGCCGAAAGTACTCGTTGATCGGGGCGGAGGCGAACATTCGCTCCAGCCGCCGGAAGTGCTCTTCATCGCTCAAGAATGCACCTTCCTTCATCGCCGGCCCATCAGCCGATGACGCCCTCGCGCTGCAGCCGCTCGATCTCGGGCGGCGTCAGGCCCAGCACCTTCTCCAGCACGCAGGCGCTATGCTCGCCGAGCGTGGGCGCGCGCTCCAACCGAGGCTCGCAGTTCGACATCTTCCAGGGCAGCCCCACCAGTTCGTACTTCCCGCTGCCGTCGGGGCGCTCCACCTCGACGAAGGCGCCTCGCTCGCGCAGGTGCGGGTCGTGGAAGAGGTCCTGCCCGTCTCGGGCGGGCGCGGCTGCGACGCCGGCGACGCCCAGGCGGTTCGCCGCGTGGTCGCGGTCCTGATGCCGCGTCCAGCCGGCGATGATCTCGTCCAGCTCCGCTTCGTTGCGCTTGCGCGCGGTTGCATCGGCGAAGCGGGCGTCCGACGCAAGCTCCGGCATCTCCATCACATCGCACAGAGCCGCGAACTCCGCGTCGGTCTCGACGGCGATGGCCAGCCAGCGGTCGGTACCCCAGCACGGGTAGAGGTTGTGCGGCGCCATCAGCTCGTCGCTGTTGCCTTTGCGGCCCGGGATGCGACCGGTCATCTGGTAGTCCAGGAGCACCTCGCCGATGAGGGAGGTGACGCCTTCGCACTGCGAATAGTCGATGAACTGACCCTCGCCCGTCTGCCGCCGGTGGC
>JBEKXP010000088.1:0-9527 GCA_049511815.1 Dehalococcoidia bacterium | reverse complement strand
CTGGACGAGGTGGGCAACTGCAACAAGCCGGTGCTTTTGAAGCGCGGCATGGCCTGCTCCGTCGAGGAGTGGCTGCTCTGCGCGGAGTACGTCCTGGCGCGCGGCAACCAGCAGGTGATTCTGTGCGAGCGCGGCATCCGAACTTTCGAGACCGGCACGCGGTTTACGCTCGACGTCGCGGCGATTCCGCTGGCGAAGAGGCTTAGCCACCTGCCGGTTATCGCCGACCCGAGCCACGGAACGGGACGCTGGTACCTGGTGGAGCCGATGTCGCTGGCGTCGGTTGCCGCCGGCGCGGACGGTCTGATGGTCGAGATCCATCCCGATCCGGACCGTGCGCTGTCCGACGGTGCCCAGAGCCTCAATTTCGAGAACTTCCGCCGTCTGATGGGCCGACTCAGTGCTTTGAGCGAGGCGCTTGAGCGTCCGCTCGCTCGCGTCTCGGAGCGGGACTAAGAAGCCGTGATGGGCGCGCTCGTTCCGCCATCATGCTTGCATAGACAGACTTCACAATTGGGATCGACGCCCAACCGACTGCCGCCGTGCGCGGCCTGAACATCGTGATGCTCGCGGGCCTCTTGCCGCCGCCATAACCGTCGTCATTCAGCGTCTCGAAGAAGGCGTCGGCCGGATTGCAAAGCGTCCGAACCACCAGCGCCCGCTTGGAGCAAAAGTAAGGGGCAGCCCTAATGTATCGAGTGCGTCCGATGCGGGAAGATGGTGCTAGCGTCGCGGGTATGCAGGAGGGGATGACGTGTCACGAGAACAATGGCGCAAATGGCTCCCGTACGCACCCGCGGCGGCGGTCATCACCGTCATCGTCATCATCGTCGCACTGGCGCTGGAGGGTCCGACGAACGCGACGCCTCACAATCAGGCGCGGCCGCCGGAGGGGGATCAGGTGTCGCGAAAAGAACGGCGCAAATGGCTCCCCTACGCACCCGTGGCGTTGGTCATCCTCGTCATCGTCGTCGCGCTGGCGTTTCATCTGGCGCTGGGCGGTTCGACGAACGCGGCGCCCCAGAATCAAGCGCAGCCACCGGAGGTCCGCGCGCGCGACCAGATGCGGGCCTCCGATCTGTACAGAATCGGAGTCGCCCTGGATCAATACAGGAACGATAAGGGCGAATTCCCCAGCACCCACGGCAATATTCAGTCAGGATGCAACTACCCCGATCTGGACGTCCTCTGCAAGATCAAGGACTACCTGGACCCGATACCGAGCGACCCGACCGGAGATCCGGTCGACAACGGCTACTGGTACGTATCCGACGGCACAACGTTCACGCTGATCGCGGGCGTGGATTCGCCGGCGGACGGCACGCCGGCGATGTGCGAGCAGCGTTTCTACGACCACACGAAGAAGACGGACCTGTACTGCCTGACCAGTGTCAGCTAAGCGTCTAACACGTAATAGCGAGGGGATGTGGACGCTGTCGACGGCGTTTTCGCCCCGCATCATGCCGCCGCTGTTCTCCGTGAGAGCGACCTCCGCCCCCGCCACCCGGCGCTTGCCTCACATGGTTGAGGCCATGGCGGGGCCTACCACGGTTTCTACTAACCAAAGACGACGAGGATGATAGTGTAGATCGTGGCGCCTTCAAAGAAGTCTTTGCGGGTGTAGTCTTCCCCGACGAAACAGTGCGGACACTCCGCGGTCCACGCCCCCAACCACACGATGAAGAGAGCGACCAACAGTATCAGCAACCCGCGGCAAGATTGGACTTGCCGGGCTTCTCTTCGTGTTCGATAGCCCTTTCAACTCGCGGGGACGGCCGCCGCCTTACCGCCAGTGTCTGCCCCGTCCCGCCTCCGGAGTCCGCAAAGAAGACTCCGGTGACGAAGTACCCGTCGGTCCCGGAGTTGGCGTGAACTCCGGCGACGGGGTGCCCGTGGGTTCTGGCGCTGGTGTCGGCTGCGCTTTGCAGCCCGGGGGCGGTGGCAGGTCCGGGCAGGCGCCCCACATGCCGAGTTGCTGCTGGTAAGCCCCGCACTGCAAGAAATTGAGAAGCCAATGCAGCGGCGTGTGGCCGCCGTCGGCCGCGGTCTGCGCGTAGCCCCTGCGGATCATGTCGGCGTTTACAAAGAGGTCGCAGCCTGCTGCCGACGGGTCGCTGCTCACACCGACGTAAGCACGGAGGTCGCTGCTGGAGTTCTTCTTGCCGCCATCGGGCAGCAGGCAAACGGTCTTGCCTTCTATGAGACTCCGGAGATAATTGGTCGCTTCCTGAGCGTAACATTGGTCGCCGGTGGGGGCCTGGACATCCTCGAGCTGAACGTGGTACTGGCCGCCGGGCTCAGTCGAGGGGCCGTTGCGCAAACCCGACAGGTAGCCGGCCGTGGCGTCGAAACTGTTGCCATCGGTGACGTGGGTCGCAGTGACCATGATACAACGCATGCCGGTGCCCAAAGCTGCGATGAGCAGAAGAGCACCAAAAAGGGGAAGGACGATGAACTTCCGTCGCACTTGTGCCTCCTTATTATTGAGGGCGGATAGGATGGATTGAGGGATGTCGCGGCAAAGGCGAAGTTTGCGCTGCCGCCCGCCGTGCCGCTTCACTGGAAACATCGACACTTCGGGGTTGTGCTTGAACCGTTCGGCCTAGCGGCAGACGCCTTTGCCCTGAGTAGCGTTGAGGGATCCCACCTACACTGCTGTTGGCGGCTGCGCGGCCTCCACATAAACAGCAGACGACGGTCACGACACGATGAAGATCGTCTCCGCCGTCTGCCCGTTACAGGTGACCGCGATCGGCCGGTTGCCCGGTGCCGTTTTACTGCCGACGGTCCAGGTCCACACTACGTGGCCCTAAGAAGCGGCCTGTTGTGAATACAAGCCTTGCGCGGAGCTCGGGCCGCTCTTGTACATAACGGTGATGCTGCCGGAGGCGCCGGCGGTCGCCTGCACGGTCGAGCAGAGCGATGCTCTCGGCGGGAAGACCTGCTTCACTACGGGACTTCAGCCGGGATTATGACCAGACTTACAACTGAGAAGCTTGGAGGGCTTGCCGAGCGGCGTGCCGACCTGGAACGGGGCCTGGCCGATGCCGATCGTGTTCTCGCTCATCTCGATGAAGGCCGCGTCTCGACGGGAACAGTGCGGACGGCTCTTGGCGAGTTCGGCGGGGTCTACAAGTGTCTCACGCCGTACGAGCAGAAGGAACTGGTTCGGCTTGCCCTGCGCCGCGTAGAGGTGAGCGACCGCCAGATCGCGATGGAGCTGTACCCCTTAGCCTTGCCACAAACGGAGGTGGCCCAGAGCCGTTCACGCTCTGAACCACCAAACTGGCTCCCCGAGCAGGACTCGAACCTGCAACCTAGCGGTTAACAGCCGCCCGCTCTACCGATTGAGCTATCGGGGAGCACCGATGCCACCGTCTGCGTGGCTGCCGAGCCAGGACTCGAACCTGGACTAAGGGATCCAAAGTCCCTGGTGCTACCATTACACCACTCGGCAGCGGATCAGTCTATCCGCACACCAATGAAGGCGGGGTTTCCCGCCTTCCGCGCGATCGTGAACTGGTGCCGAAGGCCGGGATCGAACCGGCACGAGGGTCGCCCCTCAACAGTTTTTGAGACTGTCGCGTCTACCTGTTCCGCCACTTCGGCTTTGGAGCGGAAGACGGGATTCGAACCCGCGACCCCCTCCTTGGCAAGGAGGTGCTCTACCGCTGAGCTACTTCCGCCCTCAACCCCGCTTCTGCCACCGCAGAGCGACCCTATTATAGTCAATGGTCGGTCGCGCGACAAGCAAGGCCAGAGGGGGGACAAGCCAGGCAACGCCGTTGCGGTCGGCCTGTGGCGCTCAGCCGCCGTCCGCCACTTTCACGAAGCCTTGACATTAGTCCGACGCATTTTCACGCCGCTTCCACAGGCGCGACGCAGAATCAAATTCGAAGCGGCTGTGCCCACGGGTCATATCGGGTCGGCTGCGGTCGACCCATGAATGGGGGGCGCGGCGCAATCCTCCCGCAGCCAGAGCGTCAGTAGGAGGTGCCGCGTCCCCCGCCAAATTCGGTCCACACTCGTCCTCTAGCAGCGCGACCTCATAGGGCGTCAAGTGGTGGGAGGGATGGCTGCGATGCTTCGAGGGCGGGGCGATCTGACGCTGCTCAGTCGCCCTCAGCTAGGGCCGCCTTCAGCGCTGCGACAAGCTCGGCGTCCTCGCCGGGGTCCACCGTTCGCGGGTCCAGGAGAAGCGTATCGCGCTCCACCCGCGCGACGACCGGCGGATCGCCCAGCCGCAGCCGTCGGGCCAGCGACGTAACGTCCAGCGAGTCGCCGCCCAGCGCCAGCAGCTTCGTCGGCAGGCTTTCCTCCGGCAGGCTGCCGCCGCCAACCATCGACCGGCCGTCGACGACGCGCGCCTCCCTGCCGACCGCCTTCGCCCACGCCTTCGCCCGCGCCTTGATCTCCGCCACGGGAAGGGCGATCATGCGCCAGACGGGCACCTTCTCCACCGCCTCATGCTTAACATAATGCAGAAGCGTCGCCGCCAGCGCCGCTATCGCACCTTTGTCCAGCCGTCCTGAGCGCGCCAGCGGGTGCTTCTTCAACGTTTCGACGAGATCCCGCCGCCCGAGCACGATGCCCGCCTGCGGCCCGCCGAGCAGCTTGTCGCCGGACGAAAAGACCAGGTCTGCGCCGGCCGCCAGGCTCTCCTGCAGCGTCGGCTCCTTGCCCAGGCCGAACTGCGTCGTGTCGAGCAGGCAGCCGCTGCCCGGGTCGTCCAGCAGCAGCAGGCCGCGGGCGTGCGCCAGTCGCGCCAGCTCAGCCGCCGGCACCGACTCCGTGAAGCCGACCATACGGAAGTTGCTGGTGTGGACGCGCAGGAAGGCGGCCGTCCGCTCGCCGATGGCCGCTTCGTAGTCGCGCAGGTAGGTGCGGTTCGTCGTGCCGACTTCGACGAGGCGGGCGCCGCTCTCCGCCATGATCTCCGGTATCCGGAAGCCACCGCCGATCTCGACGAGCTGCCCGCGCGAGATGATGACCTCTTTCTCACGGGCAAACGCCGAAAGCGCCAGCAGCAAGGCGGCGGCGTTGTTGTTGACGGCCAGCCCCGCTTCCGCGCCGGTTAGCCGGCAGAGCAGCGCTTCGACGTGGACGTGCCGATTGGTCCGCTCGCCTTCCGTCAAGTCGATCTCGAGGTTGCTGTAGCCGCCGCTGACCGCGCTCATGGCAGCCATCGCCTCCGCCGAAAGCGGCGCGCGGCCGAGGTTGGTGTGGATGATGACGCCGGTGGCGTTGATGACGCGCCTGAGGCCGGGCGTGGTAACCGTCGTCAGACGCTCGACAAGCGACTCGACGATCTCTTCGTACGAGGGCGCCGCCTGCCCGCCGGCGATCGCCGCCCTGACGCGCTCCAGTTCCTCACGCGCTACGTCGACGACGATCTGCGGCGCGACGGCACTCCGGAGGCCGGCGAGGCGCTCGTCGCTCAGCAGCCGGTCGACGCTGGGCAAACGGCGGTAGGGGCTGGTCACAACGCTTCCCTTCGCTTGGAGTATCAGCTATTCTAACATAGTCGGCAGTCCACTCACTTGATCCATTTTTCACTAATAACTACCATGAGGTCACACCATATACGGAGGCAGCCATGACGAACCTGCGAATCCCCGGACCGACTCCCTGCGCCGAGGAAGCCCTCAAGGCGATGTCCCGCCAGATGATTAACCACCGCGGCCCTGAGTTCGGCGGCATAATCCAGCGACTCACCGCCGGCGTCAAGAAGGTCTTCCAGACTGAGAACGAAGTCTTCATTCTCACGACCTCCGGCACCGGCGCGATGGAGACCGCCGTCGTCAACTTCCTGTCGCCCGGCGACCGCGTTCTCTGCGTCGCCATAGGCGCTTTCGGCGATCGCTTCGCCGATATCGCCAAGACCTACGGCGCCGACGTGACGAAGCTGGCGTTCGACTGGGGCACCGCCGCCGACCCCGTCGCGCTCGACAAGGCGCTCGCCGCCGCGCCCGGCTACAAAGCCGTCCTTATCACCCACAACGAAACGTCCACCGGCGTCACGAACCCGCTGAAGGAGCTCGCCGCGGTCGCCCGCAGACACGGCGCCCTGGTCATCGTCGACGCCGTCAGCAGCCTCAGCGCCGTGCCTTGCCCGGTCGACGCCTGGGACCTCGATGTCGTCGTCACCGGCTCGCAAAAAGGCTGGATGGTACCGCCGGCGCTGGCGATGATCTCCGTCAGCGAGCGCGCCTGGAAGGCCTACGACGTGGCGAAGATGCCGCGCTACTACTTCGACGTGGGCAAAGCCAAGAAGTACCTGGAGACCGACCAGACGCCGTGGACGCCCGCCATCTCCGTCTTCTTCGCTCTCGACGTTGCGCTCAAGATGATGCTCGCCGAAGGGCTGCCCGGCATCTTCGCCCGGCACGAGCGCGTCGGCAAGCTGACCCGCGACGGCGTGAAGGCGCTGGGCCTCGAGTTGCTGGCCGACGAGAAATTCGCCTCCAACACCGTTACCGCCGTCAAGGTGCCGGAAGGCATCGACGGCAAGGCGCTCGTCAAGCTGATGCGCGAAGAGTACGACACGGTCCTCGCTGGCGGGCAGGCGGCCCTGGCGGGCAAGATCTTCCGCATCGGCCACCTGGGCCTGGTGAACGACGCCGACATCACCGCCTGCCTGGACGCGCTGAAGCTGGCGCTGCCCAGAGTCGGATTCGCGCCCGCCGCCGTTTAGACCGCCGCGAAGGGAAGAATGGACCGCAGGGTTCTCGTCACTGATCCTATCTCGCAGGACGGCATTGCCGCCCTGCAGCGCTGTGCTGAGGTCGACGTCAAGCTAGGCATTCCCGCCGACGAGCTAATCGGCATCATTGGCGAGTACGACGCCCTGGTCGTCCGCAGCGAGACGAAGGTCACCGCGGCCGTAGTCGACGCGGCCAGGCGCTTACAGGTGATCGGCCGCGCCGGCGCCGGCGTCGACAACATCGACCTCGACGCCGCGACTCGACGCGGCATCATCGTGGTCAACGCGCCTCTCGGCAACACGATCTCTGCCGCGGAGCACGCCATCGCCCTCATGCTGGCGCTCTCACGTTCCATTCCCCAGGCCAACGCCAGCCTCAAGGCCGGCAAGTGGGAGCGGCAGCGCTTCATGGGCGTCGAAGTGCGCGGCAAGACGCTGGGCATCGTCGGCCTCGGCCAGATCGGCTCCGAGGTGGCGCGAAGGGCGCGTGGCCTGGACATGCACGTCATGGCCTGCGACCCGTTTGTCTCTGAGGAGCGGGCGCAGGCGCTCATCGTCGAGATGGTCTCACTCGAAGCGCTGCTCCAGCGCGCCGACTACATCGCCATTCACACCGCGCTTACGCCCCAGACCCGCGGCCTCATCGGCGAGAAGGAGCTACGGCTGGTCAAGCCTTCCGTTCGCATCATCAACGTGGCGCGCGGCGGCATTGTCGACGAAGAGGCGCTGTACAACGCCGTCGAAGAGGGGCGCGTCGCCGGTGCGGCCTTCGACGTGTTCAGCAAGGAGCCGGCGCAGGACAACATCCTTTTCAAGAGCGACCGCATCATCGTCACGCCGCACCTGGGCGCGTCCACAGCGGAAGCCCAGGAGCGCGTCGCCCTCGACGTCGCCGACCAGATAGCCGCCGTCTTCCGCGGTGAGCCGCCCGCCTACGCCGTGAACGCGCCGCTTCTGCCGCCCGAAACGATGGCGATCATCGGTCCTTACGTCAACGTCGCAATCATGACGGCGTCGCTGGCCACCCAGCTTAGCGCCGGGCAGCTCAACACGGTCGAAGTGGAGTACCTGGGCGAGATCGCCGACTACGACGTGACGCCGCTCAAGGCCGCCGTAATCAAAGGCCTCCTGGAGCCGGTCAGCGAAGAGAACGTCACCATCGTCAACGCCAACCTCGTCGCCGAGCACCGCGGCCTGCGCATCAGCGAGCGCAAGGGCGCCTACGAAGGCATCTTCAGCAACCTGGTGCAGGTCCGCGCCGCGACCAAGGACGGCCTCACCACCGTCTCCGGCACGATGGGCCACGACGGGCCGCACATCGTCCAGATCAACGAGTTCTGGGTCGACGTGGCGCCGGGCGCCGGCCACCTGCTCATCTGCAACAACGTCGACCAGCCGGGGATGATCGGCACCGTAGGCATGATCCTGGGCAAGCACAACGTCAACATCAACTCCATGCGCGTCGCCGGTGAGCGCGGCCAGGCGATGATGGTCCTCGGACTCGATTCCGCGCCGTCGGATGAAGTCGTGCAAGAGCTAACTACCGTTCCGGACATGTTCTCCGTCCGCCGCGCTCGAATCTAAGCCTCTACGACTACCTCAGCACCGTCCTTAACCGTTTTTTTACACATCCTTATTGACGCCTTAGTCCCGCCTCCTTAAGCTTTGCGTTGTATGTAGGAGCAAATGCCATGAAAAGAATGCTGAAGTTCGTTCTTCCGTTTGCATTACTGGCAGTCATTGCGTCGGGAATCGTGACTGGCGTCGCGCTGGCGCAGGGAGGCGGCGGTAGTGGCAGCGCAAGTCCGACGACGAGGGTAGACCAGTTCCTCGGCTTCCTCGCGAACCGCCTGGGCATCTCCAGCGACCAGCTCAAGACCGACGTCCAGGGCGCTGCCAACGACATGGTTGATCAGATGCTGAAGGACGGCACCATCACCCAGCAGCAGGCCGACAACCTCAAACAGCAGATCCAGAACGGCAACTACCCCGGCCTGCTGGGCATGTTCGGCAGGGGCCGCGGATTCGGCATGATGGGCAGGGGCGAGCTCGGCACCAGCCTTCAGAGCATCATCCAGACGGTAGCCGGCAAGCTCAACCTCACACCGCAGCAGATCGAGACCCAGCTCAAGAGCGGCAAGAGCCTGGCGGACATCGCTTCCGCCCAGGGCGTTTCCCGCGATGACTTGAAGAACACAATCACCACCGCCGTCGACACGCAGGTCGACAAGGCCGTCAGCGCCGGCACCATCACTCAGTCGCAAGGCGACAACATCAAGAGCATGCTGAGCAGCAAACTAGACCAGCTCATCGACCACACCGGCGGCCTGGGTGGCCTTGGCCCCATCTTTGGCCAGGGTCAGAACGGGAACGGTCAGAACAACAAGCCGAATAGCCAGGCCACGCCGAACACCAACACCGACTCGCCCATGTGGCGCGGCGGAACGCCGAGCAGCCGCTCCGGCATGAGCATGCGCTTCATGTAGCGTCCAACACAGGCTTTGTCTCTCGTCCGACCTCGCGAGAGCAGGCAACATACCCCGCGATGCAACGGGCCGCCTTTCGTCCACGGGCGACCCGTTGCTGTATCTTCAGAATCTCCGGGCCATCCGCCTAAGGCGACCGCTCCGGACCATCGATCGCCTCGTTCATGCTCCCGCTGCGAAAGCCCGCCAAATCCAGTGTCACGTACGTGTAGCCCAGCGCTTTCAGCCCTTCGACGACTCGACGCCGCGTATCCTCGTCCAGGAACGTCGCCATGTCGCTGGCCTCCACCTCCACTCGCGCCAGCCTGCCGTGATGGCGCACGCGTAGCTGACGTAGC
>JBEKXP010000087.1:0-8486 GCA_049511815.1 Dehalococcoidia bacterium | reverse complement strand
GAGGAGCGCAACAAGAACGCGATCACCGCACTCGGCCACAACAGATCGAACGACGCATGGAAGCTGACACCGCGTTCAAGACATAGGCGTCGAATAACGGGAGGGATTCCATGAAAGCAGCCGTCTTCTACGGCACGAACCAGCCGCTCGCCATCGAAGAAGTCGACATCGCGCCGCCGAAGAGAGGCGAAGTCCTCGTCAAGATCGCCGCGTCCGGGCTGTGCCATACCGACCTTCATTTCATGGAAGGCTTCTTCCCTTGGCCGACGCCAGCCGTGCTCGGTCACGAGGCCGCCGGCGTCGTCGAACAGGTCGGCGAGGGCGTGACCAGCGTGCAGCCCGGCGACCACGTCGTCCTTTCCTCCGCGCCGGCCTGCGGCGTCTGCCGCTATTGCGTCGCTGGAAAGCCCTATCTCTGCACCGCCGCCGCCGGCTCACATCTGATGAAGGACGGCATGAGCCGACTGACGCTCAAAGACGGCAAGCCCGCCTTCCACTTCCTCGGCGTATCGACTTTCGCCGAATACGCGGTCGTCTCAGAGCTGGCGATCGCGAAAGTGCGCGCCGACGCGCCGCTGCAAAGCGTGTCTCTTGTTGGCTGCGCCGTCGTCACCGGCGTCGGCGCTGTCCTCTATACGGCCGGAGTCACCGCGGGCAAGAGCGTCGCTGTCTTCGGCTGCGGCGGCGTCGGGCTGAACGTCGTCCAGGGAGCGAACCTGGTCGGTGCCTGCCCGATCATCGCTGTCGACACGAAGGACGAGAAGCTGGCGCTAGCGAAGCAGTTCGGCGCCACGCACGTCGTGAATCCGGCGCAACAGCATCCCGTCTTCAAGATCCACGAGATCACCGGCGGCGGCGCGGACTTCGCCTTTGAGGTGATCGGCGATGTGGACGTGCTCGGCCAGGCGTTTGACTCACTGGACCGCGGCGGCACGGCGGTCATGGTCGGCGTGCCGCCCCTGGGCTCGAAGTACGCCGTGGATACGATGAACCTCTTCGGCGACAAGACGCTCCGCGGCTGCGTCCTGGGCTCGGTGAACATTCGCCGCGACTTGCCTCTGCTCGTCGACCTGTACATGGCGAAGCGGCTCAAGCTGGACGAGCTGATCACGCGGACTTTCGCGCTGGAAGCGATTAACGAGGCATTTGAGCTGGTGAAGCGGGGCGAGGTGGCGCGAGCCGTCGTGACGTTCTAGACTGAGCGCCGGAGGTTCTGCCATGGAGGTCCGTCGCTTCACTCTCACCGTGCCCGATGAGCGCGGCCGCCCTCAGCGCGGCGAGGTGCTCCTTGCGGACCGCTGGCAGCCGGAACTGGCCGAATCCGGGCCTCAGCCGGGCGACCGCTTTCGAATCGTCCTCCTCAGCCAGCCGGCACCGAGCTCAGCGCGCGTGTCGTCGCCGAACGTCGCCGTCCTGGCGCCGTCGCAGCCGATCCAAAGGCAGACCCGGGTGAGCGAGCCGCCGGTGATGTACGCGGCGCGTCCAGGCGCAGCCCCACCCTTCCCATCCCTATCCCCAGCCGACATGGCATCTTACGCAGAAGGGCGCATTCTGACGGCTCGCAGTCCGCGCGTCTCCATCAGAAGGCTCTTCCCGCTAAAGGAGAACTCGCCGCGACTGGAGTTGCTGGCCCGCACGCTTCTCCGCCCCGTCGAAGAGGAGGGCGAGACCGCGGAGAGGAACCGCTTCTTACTTGCGCTCGCGTCCGCTCTGGCTGCGCCGGCAAAATCGGAGGCTGAGGCGTGGGATGCGGAGCGGGCGCTTGCCGCCCTGCGAAACCTTCTACGGCAGGCGGAGTCCAAGACAGCGGAAATCACGAGGGGCGCGCTCGCCGGCACCGTGGACGGCCTGCGAACCGTGGCGGCGGCGGAAGCCGGCGAAGAAGCGTTCGACCAGGCTGAGCGCCACTTCGAAGAGCCAGCGTCCTTTTCCGAGGCCGTCTTCGCCCTTCGCTGCCTGACAAGGGAGCCCGACAGGACGGCCGAACTGGCGGAGATGCGCGCTTACCTGGCAGCGATGGTCGTGCCCGAATCTGCTTCAGACCTGGCGATGGACCGTCGGGTGACACTCGAGCAGTTGACCTACGCGGCGCTGTTCATGGAGCCGCACAGCTTTGAGGGGATGCGCGCGACATTCGAGTACCTGCGCAAGCGCTTCATCGCGGCTTATCGAGAGCATCACCGTCACTACTGGGAGAGCTGCGGCCGCGTCGCGCGGGAGCTGGAGGAGCGGGAGAGCACGGCCCGCGCCCTCATTCGCCTGAACAGTATCAGCGAGCTTGGCAAACCGGTCGGGCTGAACGGACTCGCGCGCTTTCAGGAGATGCGGCGGACTTTGGCCGGCTGCCCGCTCGACGAAGCGCTGGCTGAGAGCCTGAAGGAGGCGCCGGCCTGCCCGATGTGCTCGACGACGCTGGCGGATGAGCCGCCGGAGGCCGCCGCCCGCGAGGTGCTGCGTCGCCTGGAGCGGGCGCTGCAAGAGCAGCAGAATCGGCTGTCCGGCGTTGCGATTCGGAGCATACTCGCGTGGCACAAGGGCGAGAAGATCGAGCAGTTCCTTCAAGTGGTGCAAGCCAGCGATCTGCGCGGCCTGGCGGAGGTGCTGGACGACGAGCTCGTCGCGTTCCTGCGGGAGCTCCTGGGCGCGGCGACGCTGCCCGCGTCGTCGGTTCTCGAGCGGCTAAGCCGGCTCCATCCCGAGGTGAGCCCGGCGTCGCTGGAGGCGGCAGTCGGAGAGTTCCGGCGTCTGCTGGCAGAGGAGCTGGCTGCCCAGAGCAGCGCGAATCCGGCGCGCCCTCCGCGAGTCGTTCTCGCCACAGCCGCATCGTCGAAGGCGCGAAAGTAGGTCGATATGGCTCGCAAATCACCATTCCGCTCGTTCCTCGACGGCAGGAAGCGCGCCCAGGAGGTCAGGCGCAAGATCCGGCCCGTCGACAGCGGCGAATCGCCGTCTGTGCCGGGCAAGTGGCTGATAGTCGGCCTGGGCAACCCGGGCCGCGGCTACGCCCACAACCGCCACAACGTCGGCTTCTGGTGCGTCAACCGGCTGGCGCGCAGCTACGGCATCGAGATGAGCAGCCGAACGTCCGTCGCGACGATCGGGGAAGGCACCATCGAAGGAAGAGACGTTGTGCTTGCGAAGCCGCGAAAGTTCATGAACAACAGCGGCGACGCGGCGGCGGCCCTCGTCAAGCGTTTCCGCATCCTGCCGGAGCGATTGCTGGTCATCTGCGACAGCATAGACCTGCCGGTCGGCGCCATTCGCGTGCGGGCGAGGGGCAGCCACGGCGGCCACAACGGCCTGCGGTCAATCGTGGAGCGCCTGGGCGTCGACCTCTTTCCACGCGTACGCATCGGCGTCGGGCGGCCGGAGGTGAACGGCGAGCCGTCGCATGACCCGGACGTGATAGCCGAGTATGTGCTCAGCGATCCGCCGCCGTCGGAGCGACGGGCGCTTCAGGAGGCGGTGGAGACGGCGGTTACGGCGACGGCCAGCACGCTGGAGCAGGGCGTCGAAGCGGCGATGAGCCGGTTCAACCACGACGGCGCGGCGGAGACGCCCGACTAGAGCGCCGGCTTGAGAACGATTGTCTCTGTCTCCGCCGGCAGGGCGTCCTTCTTGACGTCGAGCTCGCTGACATTCAGGACACGCACGCGCTGTCGCATCTTCTGGAAGGCCTCGGAGTTCGAGACGGGAAAGTCGCTGGCATGCTCCGTGCGGAAGTGCATGGGAATGGCGATCTTCGGTTGAATCTGGTCGACGACGCGGTTGGCGGTGGCGGAGTCGATGGTGAAGTTGCCGCCGATAGGCACCAGCACGACGTCGACGGGGCCGATCTCAGCGACGGTCTTGTCGGACAGCTCGTGGCCGAGGTCGCCGAGGTGGCAGACGCGCACGCCGTCGAGGCTGAAGCAGAAGACGGTGTTGGAGCCGCGTTCGGCACCGGACGACTGGTCGTGGCTGGTAGGCACGCCCTTGATGTCGATGCCTTTCGCCTTGTGGACGCCCGCGCCGCGCACGACGTCCGGGTTGCCTTTGACGGCCGCGACGTTGTTATGGTCTTGATGCTCGTGGCTGACGGTCACGATGTCGGCTTCTTCAGCCGGAGGAGCGTAGTTCAAGCCGAAGGCGCCGGGGGCATAGGGGTCGGTCATAATACGGGTGCCGGCGTCGTCGCTGAGGAGAAAACAGGCGTGCCCCAGCCATTTGACTTTCATACGAGGCCTCCCTTCCTGATATTGAAACAATGATAGCACACCGAGCCGGTTCGTCCCTGGTTGCTTGCACAACCACGGGTCGCAAAGATTAGAATGTAAGGGGTCTTTTCGGTCGAGCCGGACACGAGGGGGATAGGGATGACATCGGAAGGCGGCGCCGAGGGCACGAGCGGCAGCGTGAATGGCGCGTCGAAGCTGTTCGACCTTCATTTCGATCGCGTATACGACTTCTGTCTGCGAACGCTGGGTATGCCGGAAGCGGCGTCGGAGTCGGCCGAGGAGGCGTTCCGGAAGGCGATGGCTCCTCCGGCGCCGGCGCTGGCGGCCGCGTCTTTCGATGTGCGACTGTTTTCGGCGGCGCTAGACACTATGGAGCCGCGCCTGAACCTGCGTCATCCGGGCTCGATCGGCAGCAATCCGCTATTCCACCAGGTGGACGTCGAGCGGCTGGGTGACGCGACACGGGCGCCCTCGGCGCAGGAGACAGCGGCGGTCATCTGGGAGACGGCCTCGCGGCTGGACCCGGCGGACAGTGTGCTCCTGGACCTGCACTATCGGCAGAACTTCTCAGAGGCGGACCTGGCGACGATCTTGAGCACCAGCGAGAGCGCGATCAGATCCAGGCTGTCGAAGCTGGTCAAGAAGATCGAGCCGGAGCTATCGGCGCTGATTCTCGGGCGGCGTGGGAGCCGCAACTGCGACGGGATGCGGCGCGCAATGCTCGGCCTGCCGATCGCGGCGACGCGCGGCCAGGTGAAGAAGGTCGTTGACAAGCACACGCGGTCGTGCCCGCTGTGCACAGCGACGCGGATGGGAATGGCATCGCCGCTGGCGGTACTGGCCGCATTCTCGCTCGTCGCACCTTCGGCCGGCGAGAGCGAGGCGGCGAAAGAACGTCTGCTGTCTGCGGCGGCGTCACTGCCGTCGATAACGCTTCCAGTCGCGGCACCGAAGCGAGCACCTGTTGTGCCGCCACCACCGTCGCCGGTCGCGATGGGCGGAGCGGTGGGAGGAGGCGGGCCGCCGGGGATACTGGTCGGCTCCGCATCGTTATGGCGGCGGTTCTTCGGCGATTTGAGCCTGTCGGGCAAGGCGCTGCCGGTGATGGGAGGAGCGTTCGTGCTTCTAGTGGCGATTGGCATCGCCTTCGGGACGGGGGTATTCGGAGGGGGCGGGGGCGGTCCGGCGCCGACTCGGACGCCAACGGCGACCCGGACGGTCACGTCAACGCCTTCGCCGAAAGCGACTTCGACGCCCGAGGAGACATCGACGCCGACGGAAGAGGCGACGTCGACGCCTGAGGCGGCCACTCCAACGCCTGGCGAACCCACGGCCACACCGTACACAAGCCCGACGCCGAGACCGACGGCGACGCCTCGACCGCCCACGGCAACGGCAGAGGCGACGGACACGCCAACAGAGGCCCCCACGGCGACGCATACGCCGCGTCCGACGAAGACGCCCACAACGGTCTCTACGCCTTAGCGCGGGGTAGAGATGGCGTGGGCGGGCAGCGTGGGCCGTTCGGCAACCCGAACGGCCCGGAAACCACGCCGCTTCTACGACGAACGCTGATGTGACGTCGGCCTTCCATGTTGCCTTCGAGACGGCAGTGACGAGTGCGTTGATCGCGCTCGGGTTGCGCTCCTCGTCCGCCAAGGCGGACGAGGAGCGCCGAGTCCCGGATGTACCCACCGCCTTGACCAGACCACGGCGTCCCCCTACTGACCCCCGAACCATAGCGTGTTATACTCGTTTAGGCATGTATGTAATCGGCACCGCCGGGCACGTCGACCACGGCAAATCAGTCCTCGTCAGAGCCCTCACCGGCATCGATCCCGACCGTCTCCAGGAGGAGAAGGACCGGGGCATGACCATCGACCTCGGCTTCGCCTGGCTCACCCTGCCCAGCGGCCGCGACGTGAGCATCGTCGACGTGCCGGGGCATGAGCGCTTCATCAAGAACATGCTTGCCGGCGTCGGCGGAATCGACCTCGCCTTGCTGGTCGTCGCGGCAGACGAAGGCGTCATGCCCCAGACCCGCGAACACCTGGCGATCCTGGATCTGCTGCAACTGAAGAGCGGGATCATCGTCATCACCAAGAAGGACCTGGTTGACAGCGATTGGCTGGAGATAGTGGCGGAGGATGTGAAGGAAACGGTGAAGGGCAGCGTCCTCGAAGGGGCGCCGCTGGTCGCCTGCTCCGCCGTCACCGGCGACGGGCTCGATGATCTCGTCGCCGTCATCGATCAGAAGCTCGAGGAGACGCCGCCGAAGCGCGACATCGGCCGGCCGCGCCTGCCCATCGACCGCGCCTTCACGATATCCGGCTTCGGTACGGTGGTCACCGGGACGCTTATCGACGGCAGCTTCAGCGTCGGGCAGGAGGTGACGGTGGTGCCCGGCGGGTTGCGGGCGCGAATCCGCGGCCTGCAGTCGCACCGGCAGAAGGTCGAACGCGTCTCGCCGGGCACGCGGACGGCGATAAACCTCTCTGGCGTGTCAGCGGACGAGCTGCGGCGCGGTCAGGTTGTTGCGCCGCCGGACGCCCTGCCGGCAACCACGGCGGTCGACGTGCGGCTGCGGGCGATTAAAGAGCTGCGCCGGCCGATTTCTCACAATACACGCCTCTCTTTCCACAGCGGCGCGAGCGAGGTCTGGGGCAAGCTTCGTCTGCTGGACCTCGACGAGCTGGGACCCGGCGACGAAGGCTGGGCGCAAATACGTCTCGACGAGCCCGTGGCGGTCCTGGCCGGCGATCTTTTCGTCGTGAGGGACGCCAACGCCACGTTGGGCGGTGGCCAGGTGGTCGAAGCGCAGGGGCGACGGCACCGTCGCCATGACGCACGCACACTGGACGCGCTGTCGTCGCTGCAAGCGGGCTCGCCGGAGCAACGGCTGATCACAATCATCGAGCAACGGCAACCTCTGGAGCAGGAGGCGCTCCTCAAGCAGCTCGGCCTGCCGGAGGAAGAGGCGCTGAAGCTACTGGCGCGGCTGGTCGAATCGGGTGAGGTGGTGGCGCTGGGAGGCGGGCCGCTCGGCGATGGCGCGGCGCTATTCACCAGAGAGGCGTTCGCGATGCTGGCGACCAGGGCCGACCGGTCGATATCACAATATTACAAGGAGCACCCGCTGCGCCTGGCGATGCCAAAAGAAGAGTTGCGGAGCCGCCTCGGGCTACAATCGCGGCTTTTCAACGCGGCTGTGAAACGCTGGCATGAGGCGGGCCGGCTAGACGAGGCGACGGCCGGCGTGGGCCTGCCCGGCCACGAGGTCGAGCTTTCGGAGACGCAGAAGGCGCGGGCCGAAGCGTTCCTTCGCGACCTCGATGCCAAACCGTTCGGGCCGAAATCGGACAACTGGCCGGACGAGGAGCTCCTGGCGTATCTGATCGAGAGGCGGCAGGTCGTGGTGCTGGCTGACGGCGTGGCTTTTTCGACGGCGGCCTACCGGGAGATGGTCGAGCGCGTCGTCGCGCATCTGCGAGAGCACGGCAAGCTGACGCTGGCGGAAGCGCGCGATATGTTCGAGACAAGCCGTAAGTACGTCCAGGCGCTGCTCGAACACCTCGACGCCGAGAAAGTGACGCAGCGGGTCGGCGAGGAGCGCGTGCTTCGACGGGGGCGGTAATGGGACGCAGGCTGGCGCGTTAGACAAATTGAGTCGAAACTGGAATGGGATGAACGAACTGAAACTCCCGACAAGCCCCAACGAGGCCGTGGTTCTCGTGCGAACGCTGTACGGCAACCGGGTCATGCGTTTTGCGGCCGTGGGCGGCAGTTGCGGGCTGGTCCAGCTTGCCGTGCTGCATCTGCTGGTAGCCGGTTTCGGTGCACAGGAGCTTCTGGCCAACTTCATCGCCTTCGTCATCTCGATGGAGCTGAACTTCACCCTGAACCAGCTCTTTACCTGGCGTGACCGCTGGTCGAGCGAGCTGACGCCGCAACGGTTCGTCGTCCGAGTACTGATGTTCAACGCCAGCGCGTCGACGACAGGGATACCACTCAATCAGGGTATCGCCGCCTTAATGAGTCTCTTCATGTGGTACCTGCCGGCCGCAGCGATAGGCATTTGCGTCGCGGCGACGGCCAACTTCTTCTTGAGCGACCGCCTGGTCTTCCGCCTCTGGAGTTCCGGCGGCGCATCGGCTACAATAGGCGAACCATAGGTTGCTCGCGTTGCAGTGATGCTGCCGCGAGACAGCGACTCGACCAAGGCAGGAAAGGCGGCGGGGGCTCCAGAGCTTGTCCTTCTTCCGTAAGAGA
>JBEKXP010000086.1:0-8573 GCA_049511815.1 Dehalococcoidia bacterium | reverse complement strand
TCCGAGACCGACGGGTCCTCGACGAGCGGCTGGATGGGGCCGAGGCCGATCGCTTCGTTGAGGACCTGCCGCACGACCCGCTCCACCTGTTCGCCGTACGCTCCCGGGGCAATCTGCGCCAGGAGCGCCCGCGCCGTCACCTGCACCGCCTCCCTTGCCTCCTTCGGAGCCAGCTTCTCCACCGCCTCCAGGTCGATCTCGCGGATCAGGTTCTGGTGGACGGCCGTCACGAGCTGGAACTCTTCCGCAGACAGGCGCTGCGCGTCATCGTCCACAGGCTGCATTGTAATCGTGATTTCGTCTACGTCTTTCATGTCGCCTGGCTCTCCTTTGTGGTGGTCTTGCGCTGACGGTCACCTTCCCAGCCCTTTGCGCCTCCCAGCCGAGCGAAAAGACCCTGCCGAGCCGGCTTTATGCCAACTATCGTCCGTGCCAGGTCCGTTAGATTGCGCGCGCCCGCCGCTGTCGGATGCCTCAGCACTGCTGGCACGCCGATCTGCGCGTCGGCGCGCACTTTCTGGTCGAAGGGCACCTGCCAGAACACCTCGTGCCCCAGCACCTCTTCGACCGTCGCGGTCCGCACGCCGTCGCGCATCGCCAGATCGTTCGTGACGATGCGCACACGCTCCTCCGGGTACGACGCCGCCCGCAGCGCCTCCATCGCCCGCAGGGAGTCGCGGACGCTTGCGAACTCAGTCGTCACGACCCAGAGCACCAGCGACGCGGCCTGGAGAGCGGCCAGCGTCAGGTCGTTGAGGATGCCCACGGTGTCGATGACGACGATGTCATGGCTCTTGGAGAGCAACTCAATTATCTTGCGAAAGTCGTCGGCCTTGACGGTCCGCCAGGCCAGCGTCTGCGAAGGCGCGGCCAGCACGCTAAGGCCTTTGGAATGTTGCATCAGGTACTTGGGAAGGGTGTCGCGGGTGACGGTGGATAGGTCGCGCGCCAGGTCGACAACGCTGCGCTCCGGCTGGAGGTCGAGCATACCGCAGACGTCGCCGAAACCGTTGTCGCCGTCCACCAGGACTACCGACTGCCCTGTCTCCTGCACGAGGGCCGTCGCCACGTTCACCGCCACCGTCGTCTTGCCGACGCCGCCCTTGGCGCCGAAGACGGTGATAACCGTCCCCTGCGGCCCCCAGGCGGCCGTCTGCCCGCGCAGCCGCATCTGCCGCCGCTCTTCCGACTCCAGCACGGAGACTATCGACCGGCTGACGTCGTCGTTGCTCACGGGCGAGGTCAGGAAGTCGCGCGCGCCCGCCAGCATCGCCCGGCGTGCCATTTCGATGTCATGCGAGGCGGAGTAGACGATGACCGGCGTCTCCGGCAGGGCGTTGAGAATCGACTCCACGGTCTGCATCGACCGCATGACCGGCTCGCGCATGCCCAGCAGCACGACGTCCGGCTTCAGGTCTACCGCCGTCGATACCGCCTCCGTCCCGAAAGCGGCCTCACCGGCAACTACGAAGCTCGACGACTTGATGGCTTTCTTCAGCTCATAGCGCGCCTTCGCGTCCTGATCGATAACAAGCACAGCCGGGATCTTCGCCATAATTCACTCCTAGGGAGATGGGGTCTTTGCTACCGCGCCATACGGCCGGAGGTCGGTCTCCCCCGGCGTCACCGTCGCCTTGTCGCCGTAAGAGCGCAGCGAAAGCGCCAGCGTGCCCGACGCCTGCGCAAGCGCCAGAAGCTGGGCCTGCTCCTGCGTGACCGCCAGCGTCACCGTGTGGGCGCTCGGGTTCGCCTTCGCGTCCGAGGGCCGCTCGCCCAGCGTGCCGGAGGCTACGGGCGTCGCGGTGCCGGTAGCCTGGGGCGGAATCGGCTCCTGCGCCTTCTGCGCTACGGATAGCACCTCGATGCCCTGCATGAGCGTGACGGCCTTGTCGATGCCTACCAGGTCCGACTTCAGAATTGCGATGACGTCCACCAGGTCGCCGGGCAGGATCATGCCGCCGGCGCCGCTCTCTTCGGAAACGGTGATGGAGAAGGCGCGCGTGCCCACCGGCAGGACGGATGAGAGCCCCTCGTTGCTCACGTCACTCGTCACGCCCAGCTTCAGGGCCGTGATCTGCTCGTTCGCCGACAGCGGGTAGCGCGTGATCTGGCCGACGACGGCGTCCGTCGACGTGTAGCCGTTGGCAAGGACGTTGTCCTGCGGCACGTCGGCGACCTTGAGCATGCCGGCGTCGAGCGTGGTGCGGGCGGCGATGTCCTGCGACGCGACGACGACCTTCTGCGTCTGGCCGCTGCTGGTGGACCCGGAGACGTTCGAACTGCTATTGCCGTTGCCGCTGCGGCTGATGGCGACGATAGCGAGGACGGCCGCCACGACTGCGAAGAGGAGGGCGAGCAGGAGCAGCCCGCGTCCGGACCCTTTAGATATCTTGGACATTTGACTGGTCATGCTCTTCCTCCATGTCTAATCAACAGGTGCAGTGGTTGCCGGTCCACCTACACCCGGGTGCGCACCGTGGTGTTGGTGTCGGCGTTGGCACAGGCGTGTTCGTCGGTGGCCGGGTCGGCGTCGCAGTCGGCCGGGGCGTTGGCGTGCGAGTGGGCGGCATAGGCGTTCGCGTCGCAGTGGGCGGCACAGGCGTGCGCGTTGGCGTGGGGCCGTGCGTTGCGGTCGCCGTCGGTCCGGTCGGGGTGTTGGTGGGGGTGCTTGTTGCGCCCGGCTGGCCGCCTGGGCTGCCGCAGCCGCCGTGGGCCACGTCCGTCTCCCAATCGCACAGCGCAATGCTGAACTCGGTGGTCGAATTGTTTGCCGGGGTGATGCCCGAACCGGGGAGGATCACCTTAATCCACTTCCCCAAGACGGCCTGATGGCCCTGCGGAATGTTAGCATCACCTTTACCGTCGCACTTGATCTGGTGCGCGCTGAGGGGCGTCTCGCCGCTCTCTATCTTGGAAAGGTCATCCGAGCTGATCCGGTCGTCGAAACAGCCGGCAATATAGAACGCAGCAAAGGCGATGATGGGACAGGGCTCGCCGCTCGAGCAGGTTCCCTCGCCTGGCTTATCGATCACGGGCACCGAGATCAGCCGGGGGCTCGTCTGCCCGTCCGAGCAGATCGTGGCGTCGCCCGTAGCTAGATCCATCACCTCCGAAAGATCGTCGATCCCGTCAGCGTCCTTGTCGCAGGGTGCGGTGTGGACTCGGTTGTAGACGTCGTCCTCGATGTGGCTTGAGTTGCCTGAGGTCAGTGTGACGCAGTCGGACCAGCCGTCTGTGCCCTCCACGGCGTCGCAGGTCGCCGGATGCGAATCAATGGAGCAGTTGGCCGCCAGACTCTGATCCCCGAACATATCTACCACGCTCTTGTGTCCGTCTCCGGGACTGCAGTTTGGCGCGGCGGGGGCCAGGTCCAACCAGCAGCGGTTACCAGAGACGCCGCAGTCCTTGTCGTGTGCCCCGCCCGCGAGCCAGCAGAGATTCTGGAGATCTGGCGGCCCTGGATTACCCGGTTGAAAGTCCTGGAAGCATTGATTGGCAGGATAGGATGGCAGAATCCCCGTTGGTGACTGAGCCGCTCCCGCACATGCCCTTGCGTGCGCGCCGATATTTCCGGCGACGGTGTCAAACGCGTGGTTGAAGAAAGGGAGCGCCGAGAAGAGATTCTTGGATTTGTGCTTCACAATGACGTCGACGCAACACAATCCGCTCCCGCTCCCCAGGTTGCAGGCTCCCCCTGTCGCCGGGTCGAAGCATGCTTTGCTTGTTGCCGGTTCCAGAGTGATGTCCGCGCTTCCCGGGTTGTTCTCGCTGAACCACTCCTGGATGGCGGGATAAGGGTCCTGGGGCTGCCCCGTCTGGAGCTGGAGCATGCACTCGCGCGCTCCTGCAAGGGCAGGAAGGTCAGCGTCCGTCTGCGCGCCGCGCCGTTCTGCGAACCAGAGGCCGGTATCAACCACAAGAAAACCGACTACGGTAATGATGGCAAACATGGCCGAGAAGAGGACCATGACCTGTCCACGCTGCGGGTGGAAGCCCGAGAATATTTTTCTCATGGGCCGCAACCTCCCTTGCCGATGGCGGGACTGCTAGGGCCGCAGTTCACGGGATTCACCACGGTCATCTCCAGGCGACTAGGAGCGGACGTATGACTATGGATAGGTCCCACCCCAATGGTGAGCGATCCTAGGTGAATGGGGCCGCCCACCAGCGGGAATGTCCAGTCGAAGGGCGCCGAGACGCAGACGCTGTCGTCCGTTGTGGCCGGGTTTGCTGCGCCGCCGTTCTCATGAACGTAGCGGACGCTCACCTGCGAAGCTTGAATAATACCGCCTGAGCTGTCGGCAACGCGTTGCTGGATATCTGCGCAGGCGGTCGCTCCGGTGTGGACGGCGGCGTAACGCGAACCCTCGCGCACCGCGTGCTGAAGGGTTATGCGATGATCCAATGACATACCAAAATCGACGATTGCAGCAAGGATAATGAACATGAGGGGGACAAGGATGGCAAACTCAACGATGTTTTGCCCCCCGCAGTCAGTTGTGATGCGCTTGATCCTGCCCAAGCCGCTCCCACCTAAAGAGAGAGCGGCGGGGCAGAGGCGCTGCCCCGCCGCTCTTGTGCCTTACTGTGGCGCGATGTTCTGGAAGAAGGCGCCCATTGCGCTGAACCAGCCACTGATAAACGGCGTGAAAATCGCCAGCGCTGCAACCAGGGCGACCGCGATGCCGCCGGTTATGATCACGTACTCGACCATGTCCTGGCCGTGGTCATCGTTGATCCACGTCAACAGCTTGACTACCAGCTTGTCTAGCATTCCTCTTGTCTCTCCTTTCGGTGAATCGAAAAATTGACGCTCGTGCGGTCCGCCCACGCGGACGGCCGCTGCGTTGTTTCCAAGTTCTGCGTCGCGGGCATCACCCCCTTACGCGACAGGAGAGACAAAGGCTGATTAACCCAATCGCCCAGATTCAGTGTTTCGCCCTATTGCGAGAGCTTAACCCCGAAAGCTATACTGGGCTCGCAACCTGGGGGCCTCCGCGCTCCTGTTGCCCTGGTCCCGCTGGCTTGCCCCGGCGGGACCTCAGTGTATTAATTCCGCCCCTGTGAAACGTGCACCGGCGTTCGACGATAGTCATAGCTCTGGCGATGACAATGTGGCCGACGCCGGCGCTCACCGATTATGCAAATTACAATACTTCTCTACGGGCGCTGCGAAAAGGGGATTGGCGGGGGCTCCTTCCCCCCTTCTTGCAGAACTGCCACCAATAAGGCTTAACGAGATAACTTTACCGGTGTTACGGGGGGTTGTCAAGTATCTTCGTCGGAAGCAATCTATGCAGATTAGCGAGAGATTCCGCCTTGCTGCGCTCCGCCTCGAATAGCCGCCTTTTGCGATCCTTCGTCCCAGCCTGTATGATGCGCTCGTGAACAAACCGGCCTCGCCGTCTGCCCTCGCCCTCGCGTCGCCCTCGCTGTGGCGTCGCGTCCCGATTGCCTGGGTGCAGCTCGGTATCGTAATCGCCGCGCTGGGGGTGTGGTCCCTGGCGAAGACCGTCGACCCGGACTTCTGGTGGCACCTGCGCACCGGAAAGCTGATCCTGGAGTCGGGCATCCCGCGGCACGACCCGTTCTCCTGGACGGCGGCGGGCAAGGCGTGGGTGACGCACGAGTGGCTGTCGGAAGTCATCATCTACGCCGTGGAATCGACCTTCGGCTACCTCGGCAATGTCCTGCTCTTCGGGACCGTTGTGAGCGGCGCGATGCTCGTGGCGTATGCCCTGGGGCGTCGACTGGGCGCCGGCACGAAGCCGCTGGTCCTCCTGATGTTCCCCGCGGTGCTGGTAATGGTCCGGTTCGTGGCCGTCCGGCCGCAGGAGTTCACGTGGCTGCTGTTCGCCGTCTTCGTGTACGTGCTGCAGCGCCGCGAGGAAGGCGACGCGATGCCGCTGTGGGTGCTGCCGCCGCTCATGGCGCTGTGGGTCAACCTGCACCTCGGCTTCGTCTACGGCCTGATGGCTGTGGCCGTGTGGACGCTGGTGCAGGTCGCCCGCTGGCTGCGGTCCCGCGGTGTCGGCCTGCGGACGCCGCTGCTCGTCGCCGGCGGCTGTCTGCTCGCGACGCTTTTCAACCCGAACGGGCCGGCAATACTTATCTACCCGCTGCACTACCTGCAGGGCGGCTCCGAGCGTTCGCTGATCCTTGAGTGGCAGCGACCCGACTTGACGTCGGTCGTCAACATCCCGATTACGCTGACGCTCGTTCTGCTGGCGGTGTCGCTGCCCTGGCAGAGGCGACGGCCGTTCCTGGCGATCCTGTCGCTGGCGGCCGTCGCGCTTGGCGTGCAGGCGGCGCGGAACCTGCCCTTCGCCGTCCTGCTGCTTCTTCCGGTCGCGGGTTCGGCGGCGGCGGACCACTGGCGAGCGGCGAGTCGGGCCTGGGACTCTGGCATGACGTTTCGGACGTTGCCCGGCGTGGCGCTGACAGGCGGGCTGGCTGTCTGCCTGCTCGCGATCGCGCCGTCGTTCGGGGCATCGCTCTCGGGGTTCCGTCCTAGCAACGACGGCTACCCTTCTGGGGGCGTCTCTTTCATTGAGAGCAACTACTCGGGCGCGCGCCTGTTCAACGACTACGGTTGGGGCGGCTACGTCATCGACCGCCTCTACCCGAACACGCCGGTCTTTATCGACGGTCGCGAGGAGTTCTACGGCAGCAAGATCTTCGGCGACTACATCCACGTTCTGCGGGTGGACGACGGTTGGGACGACTTGCTATCGCAATACGGCGTCGAAGTGGCGTTGATAGAGCGCGACTCGAAGCTCGCGAAGGCAATGCGCGACGCCGGCGATTGGCAGGAGGAGTTCAGCGGGCCGGTGGAATCGGTGTTCATCCGCCGCTAGCGATCCGACGCCCGGACGTGCTCGAAGCGCAGCCGGCTCGCCCGACTGGGCGATTCCATTCTTCATTGCTTCCCGTCGACTCGATGCGAAGCCGGTACGGGCCGATAATCTAGTTGTGGCCAACTGGTATCGACTGCGGGAGACAGACCATGCGACCAGAACCGACGGCCTCTCGAATCCTTCGCCGCTTCGGGCGTGTGCTGGCGCTGGCCTTTGTGGCGCTCTACGGCGTCGTTTTGGCGCAGAACCTCGTCGATGACCCGTCCCGAGCCTACATCGCGCTGCTGGCCGTGGTCGGCCTGGCCGCGGTGGGGGCCGTCGCGGCCTGGTTCGACGATTCGACGGGCGGTGGCCTGCTCGTGCTTGCGGGCGTGGCGATGGCGGTATGCGTCGGCGTCTTCGCGGAGCGGAACGCGACCAGCGCCATACTGTATCTGAGCGCGCCCTTCCTGCTGGCGGGCCTGCTGGTGCTGTTGGCGAAGGCCCTCAGCGTGCGGCACGACGCAGGGGAGTCGGAAGCCTGACCGCTACGACGGCGGCATCTCGAAGCGGAGGCGGTGCGGCCCGAGTACGATCTCGTCGCCGTTCTCAAGCACGGCCCACGCGACTTGCCGCTGCCCAATCTGTGTCACAAAGCGTGATCCTTCCAGGTGGTGCAGCATAAAGTGTCCTTCGCGCAGCCAGATCCGCGCGTGATGTCCGCCGACGCGACCGTCCGGGTTCGCGAGCGTCAGCGTGCAGTCGGCGTCCGCGCCGAGGGTGACTGCCCCCTCGCCCAGCGGAACGCTCTTCCCCTTGTCCGGTCCGTCGACGATTGCGAGGCGGGCCGTGGGCGGCGACTCGCTTTCCCAGGCAGCAAGCGGCGGTGGCGTGTATGAGCGGCTGGCCGTCGTCCCGCCCGACTCGGCTGCCGGCGCCCCGCTCCGCCGCAGCCGCCTCACGCCGACGACACCGCCGCTGAGGAGCAGCAGACCCAGCGCGCCGGCAAGCACGAAGAGAGCCGGCTTCGGCCCGCTGCTGCCGCTCGTTGTGCCGGTGACGGCTTGGGGCGCTTGCGCGGGCGTCTCGGTTGCCTTGACGCCTGGACGTACGAATTGCGTCGAGCCGCTTGCGGAGGCGCCGCCCGCATTGACCGTCACCGTCAAGTCCGTCGTCCCGCCGTCGGCAGGGGCGCTAAGCTGCAAGCGCACGACGTACTGCGAGCGGAGCATGATACCGATGTGGTCGTAGACGGTCGGGATATCGGTTGGCGCGGGCGCAGCCAGGAACTCACCACCGGTGCGCTGCGCAAGCGCCTGCAGGTAGAGCACGTTGATGTCGTTGCCGAGACCGATGGTGAAGAACGGTGCTCCCGAGGCGGCTGCCGCGCTCAATGACCCCTCGACGTCGGCCGCGCTGCGGTTGCCCGACTCCTGCCCGTCGGTGAGGAAAACGACGACCTTTCGCGGCAGCGGTGCGGCTTTCGCCGATTGCGCCGCGGCCACGACCGCATCGTACAGTGCCGTCGAGCCACCCGCCTGAAGGCCGCGCAGCGTCGCCGCCAGAGCCTGCTTGTCGGCGGTCAGAGGGCTGGGCGCGCCGACGTTGTCTGCGAATGGGATAACGATGGCGCCGTCCTTCGGCAGCAGGCTGTTGACCAGGCTGACCGCTGCCTCCTCGGCAAGCGATAGCGGCGCTCCCGCCATGCTGCCGCTTGTGTCCATGACGAGCACGACC